>DAOTXB010000371.1:0-2725 GCA_034435575.1 Anaerolineae bacterium | reverse complement strand
TACTCCACATATCTCGCTATTCGATTTAAGCGACGCATGATACCATTAATCGCTAGATTTTTCACCTGACGACTTATCGACGATTTGGAGCCAGTTTTGGGAACATTGTTCATTGTGCCGACTCCAATCGGCAATTTAGAAGATATAACCTTGCGCGCCTTGCGGATACTCAAAGAGGTAACGCTTATCGCCGCTGAGGATACCCGCACGACGACGGTACTTCTCCGGCATTACGAAATCCTTACACCGTTGACGAGTTACCACGAACACAACAAATTAACAAAGCTCGGTACCATTCTGGATGCACTCGAAACAGGTGATGTAGCACTTGTCTCTGATGCAGGGATGCCCGGCATTAGTGACCCCGGTTATGAGTTAATCCGTGAGGCAATCGTACAGGGTGTGACTGTGGTGCCATTACCGGGCGCGAACGCGGTGTTACCGGCGTTGGTCGGGTCTGGGTTTGCTACGGATCGCTTTTTGTTCGTGGGGTTTGTGCCCAGAAAAAACAGCGCACGCCATCAATTTATTGAGGCATTGCGGGATGAAACCGCGACAATCCTCGCTTATGAGAGTCCGCACCGATTACTAGAAACACTGACAACAATTGTTGATGTCATGGGGGCTTCACGTCATGTTTGTATAGCGCGGGAAATATCCAAGCTGTATGAAGAATTTCAGCGTGGGGTGGTGGATGCTGTAAGGGCTTATTTTGAGGAACACCCGCCTCGGGGCGAAATTGTGCTGATTATTGAAGGTACGACGACAGATAATGGCATGTGGGACGAAGCCCAAGTGAAGAGTGCTTTACGTTCAGAAATTGCTTCTGGCGAATCGCTGAACAGGGCGGCGAAAACCATTGCACAAGCCTCTGGTTGGCGCAAACGTGATGTATACACACTCGGTACGACCCTGCTTGATTAATAATCTCCCCCCAAATTGAAAATCACCCTAGAAAAATCGTAGAGCAAGGGTAGAATAACAAACCATTCTGTCCAGAATATGACGGTTTTCCCGTTTAGTAAAAAAAGGGATTTATATGGCATCCTATCATGGTCCAAAAGCGAAGGTACAGCGCCGTTTTGGTGAAGTGCTCGTACCGCGTCAGAAATACTCGAAAATTATTGAAAAACGCCCGTATCCCCCCGGGGAACACGGTAAAGAAAAGCAGTTTCGTTCCGGTCGCCGGAGTAACTTCGGTTTGCAGTTGGACGAAAAGCAGAAACTTGCGTTTATCTACAATGTGCGTGAACGTCAGATGCGTAACTATTACAAGAAGGCAGACGCGACACCGGGACGTACCGGTGAGAACCTGCTGATCTTGTTAGAACGTCGTCTGGATAACATCGTGTATCGTGCTGGCTTCGCCGCAACCATCTGGGCGGCACGTCAGTTTGTCGGTCACGGGCACATTGAAGTTAACGGTAAGCGGCTCGACCTGCCTTCATATCAGGTGCGTCCGGGTGATGTCATCACCATCCGTGAAAAAATGCGTAAAAATGTGCATATCATTGAATCAGTCGAATCTGGTGTCCATGCACCCGCATATTTAAGCGTTGATGCGGATAATCTGTCTGCAACCTTCATGCGCTACCCGGAACAAAAAGAAATTCCGGTACCGGTGGACGTGCAACTCATCGTTGAGTATTATAACCGCCTTACCTAAGTTATACGCGGTATAATTACAGAATAATCAAGGGATGCTTCTATGTATGAGGCATCCCTTTTTGTGTTTGGTTTATTCGTTGGTAAGGGTGATTTAGAAATCAGTCTGTGGTGCGGGTTCAGTGAGCATAGCGATGAACGGAACGAGCAAAATCAGCATGCCACCCGCAAGGCTAATCCAGAAACCCAAGCCAATGAGTGATTGTTCCGGTGTGGCAATTTCCATAAACAGCATCCAATTAATGCCCGTTCGTAGTGCTTCTTCACCTACAGTAAAGTAATAGGCACAGGGGATGACAACTAGCAAGCCCATAACAATCGTAACTGACCATAAAAACGTGGAGCCACCCCTCAAGAGCAATAACATACTCAAGAGTAGTGCTAAGAACGCACCTGCTGGCACAGCAAATAGGGCATACTGCACAGGTTGTGCGTCGTTGGTGCTTTCCAATACCGCTAGCTCTTCGTTACTGATTAACCCGGCAAGTAATCCTGCACCTAAGCGATTGATGTAATCCGCTAATTTGTCCATACCGACTAATGCGCCTAAATCAGTGATACCGGTAGCATAGAAGCTGGTATCTAGTCCATTGGCATCAAAGTTTATACCACTATAGGCATCAAGTAGATCATTAGTTTCGGGTGAATCAGGTATCGTATCTAGGGATTCTTCTAACAAATCCCATACTTCACTGACGGTAAAAATCTGACCTGTGGTTGGTTCGGTCACTTCTATAGTGCCAATCGTAAACCAGGGTAAGGCCAAATAGCCCGCTAAGACCATAATTGCGCCGATAATCACGGCATAGGTGAGCAAAATATATAAACCAGAGCGACGTTTGCGAGATGAGCCGGAACGTCGCATCTTTTCTAGTTTGGAATCATCCGGCATCAGGCTTTGCATCGCTTCTTGACCGGGCATACCGGTAATCGTCGCGGCGAAGCTCACCGTATAACTGTCGAAACCGATCCGTGGATCCGTCGCAAGCGCGCGTTCTAAGGCTTTAATCGCGCGTTGGTTATCCCCGCGCATATTCAGGTCGAGCGCTTGTTGGAGCAA
>DAOTXB010000370.1:0-5917 GCA_034435575.1 Anaerolineae bacterium | reverse complement strand
CGGGCGACGATCTCCACTATAATCATCCCCGGCACCCCCCCAGCCACTCGGCGGTTCCACAAATGGGAGTAATAACAATCCCATAAAAATAATGATTGTCGTTAGCGCACTCCGCGCTACAGCAATCGCCCGCGCTTCTTCCGCTAACATTTCATCTGTTACGAAGATCGCATTGTCAATCGTCTCACGGATGGGCACATATTCCACCGCTAAGTAGAGGAAATAGACTGCCAATGCCGTGAACGCCATACCTAATGCGGCGGTAAAGACGAAATTCATTGCCGCGGCAACTTGGTTGCGCTTAGGTACACCTGCACGCGCCCATGCCGCTAACCCAAAGGTCGGAAAACCGACAGTAACCAGTGTAATCAACGAGGCATGTTTGGGGATGAACGGAAAAACAGTTACGTCTGCCACAACCGCCGAACCCAAAATGATGAGCGCGGCATAGAACGCCCGTGTGAGGAACAATCGGATGATGTCTTCCATGCCATTTAAAATGCGCTGACCTTCCATAAATGCCGCAGGTAATGCCTTGAACGAATCATTGAGCAAAATAATATCCGCGACACCCCGCGTCGCCGCACTACCACTTTGCATAGAAATACCAATTTGTGCCTTTTTGAGCGATAACACATCATTCACACCATCACCGATCATGGCAACATAATGACCGCGTTCCCGCAAACTATCCACAAGGCGCTCTTTTTGCTCCGGTGTGATGCGCCCGAAAATGGTCATCTGCTCGGCGATTTCGGTGAACTGTGCGTCTTCCATCCGTGCAAGTTCAGTACCGGATACAACCTTAATATCCTGCGCTAAACCAGCTTGTTTCGCTAATGAGGCAACCGTATGGGGATTATCGCCAGAAATCACCTTGAGTGTTATGCCTGCCTCCATAAATCCGGCGAGTGTCTCACGGGCTTCCGGGCGCAATTCATCGCTGAAGCTAACCACACCCAATGGACGCAAATTTTCTGGCAAGATCGGATCATCATTAGCATCATGCAACGCGCATGGTGACGGGCTATAAATGACCAACAAAACACGTAAGCCCGCGTCCGCCCAAGTGTCCATTTGTGCTTGTGCGACATCAGCATTTGGATCAATGTAGGGTTTTAGCATCTCCGGCGCACCAAGTACATACACACCTTTTAGATCATCGTTATCAAAAGCGATAGCGCTCCATTTACGGGCAGATGAAAACGGGACTTCATCTAAAACGGTTTGCGCCGTCCCGTTCAACCCGTCGGCAAGCGCATCACTGGTTCGATTGCCTGCTTTTGTACTCCGTGCGTACACACCGAGGATGTTTGAAAACGTTGATTCATCAGCATCAAGCACGTGTAATTCATGCAAATTGATTTTATTGGCAGTGAGTGTGCCGGTTTTATCCAAACACAACACATTGACATTACTCATTGATTCAACAGCATTGGATTGTTGAATCAACGCACCACGACCCGACATTCGGAGTGATCCCATCGCATAGGCTGTTGCTGTCATCAACACCAGACCGGCAGGCACTAAACCGGCAATGACTGCCGCGATTTGCACCGAGCGCACCGCCTCAATATCACGAATAATTACGGACACACCGAACAACAAACCGATGATGGTCGCAGTAACCAGTAAAATTCTCACTACAAAATTTATGTCATTCTGGAGCGGTGTACGTGGCACTTGAAATTCACGGGCAGTTGCCGTCAGTTTGTTGGCGAAGCTCTCTTTACCCACGCGTAATGCTTGATAGGCGATACTACCGGAGACACAATGACTACCGGAGAATACTTCCGCGCCCTGTGTTTTAGCGATAAGATCCGATTCACCCGTCAACAGAGATTCATCAACATCCATGCGCCCGTCGCCAACCGCAACACCATCGACGACGATTTGATCGCCTGGTTTGGCGATGATGATGTCTCCGACAACCAATTCTGACGGATCAATCACTTTTTCTTGCGCTTCGCGGACGACAGTTACGCGTGGACGCGTGAGCAGAGCAATTTTGTCTAGCTTGGCTTTAGCACGGAACTCTTGCACCACGCTAACGACCACGTTCATCGCCACTACGCCCACACTAACGAAGGCATCTCCCCATAGCCCAAATAACACCATCACCAGACCGATTACGAATAATACGATATTGATGAAGGTGAAGACATTCTGTTGAAGAATCTGAGCATAGGTTCGACTGGTCGGGATATTGACATTATTGCCTTCGCCACGGTCACGACGCGCAATAACATCATTTTCACTGAGTCCCTGAGCAGGAGAAATCGCCTCGCTAACGTGCATTTCTCCCGTTTTAAGATGACTTTCTGCGGTTAGTATCCCCTGAGACACACGTATTTCCTTCTATATCGACGTGGAACTACACATCGTCTTATGCACATCAAACATCCACATTGATACAACACACAAGTGGTCTATCGGTTCTGAAATAGTCTACGTAATCACCCGTCAAAGGTTGTATGACGGGCATAACGCAATGTTATCCCGTCGTTTTCATACCTGCGGCAATACCGCTAATTGTCGCCAGTAATTCACGCAAGGTCGCCTTATAATCCGGCGAGTCAATGTCCATCTCGCGGAAGTGATGCAACAGATCCGCCTGTACAAAGTTGATCGGGTCAACATAAGGATTACGGCGATTAATCGAGACTTTGATAACCGGTACATTGTCGAGCAATTCTTCCTGTCCGGTAATCTCGCAAATGCTGGCATAGGCGCGGGCATGCTCATCGCGCAGACGGGTAAAGATGCGCTCACGTAAGGACTCATCTTTTACAAGTTCAGAGTACATTGCCGCAATTGCCATATCTGCCTTCGCCACATCAAGCTGAACATTCTCGATCAGAACACGGAAAAACGCCCAATTTTCGTACATCGCTTTGAGCGTCTCTTTATGTGCGGGCGATTGGGATGCAAATGTGGTGAGCGCGTGCCCGACCCCGAACCAACTCGGAATAATCGCGCGACTCTGCATCCATGAGAACACCCAGGGAATCGCACGGATGGCATCAAAACCACCTTTTTTGCGCTTTGCAGGGCGTGACCCGATAGGCATATTCGCTAATTCGTTGATCGGGGTCGCTTCTTGCCAATACGTTAAAAACCCTTCCGTCTCATAGACGAAATTACGATAGGCATCACGTCCAAGGTCAGTCAGTTGTTCCATCGCATCGTGCCATTCCGGACGAATTTCGGTCACAGGGGGTGCGCCAACCGCCATCATTGCCGCGTGCATCACCTGCCCAAGATGTCGCCACGCAATCGCGTCATTACTATAACGATAGGCGATCACCTCACCCTGTTCAGTAATTTTGATGTCCCCTTGCATGGAGGCGGGTGGCTGAGACAGTATCGCACGATTGGTGGGACCACCACCACGCCCGATACTACCACCACGCCCATGAAAAAGTTCCAACGCAACATCATGTGTGATGCACGTTTCTGCAAGGTTAAGTTGTGCTTGATACAAACTCCAATTTGACGCAATGTAACCACCGTCTTTGTTGCTATCGGAATATCCGATCATAATTTGTTGGCGGGGTTGCTCACGGGCAGTGAGGCGTTGATTGAGATGCTCACGATAGACCGGATTATTGAATAAATTGGTCATCACATTGGGTGCATCAATCAAATCATCGACGGTTTCAAACAAGGGTACGATGTCTATAGCACCCGTTAACCCGACCTCTTTGGCAAATAGCAACATAGTCAGGACATCGCTCGGGTGCTGGCTCATACTGGCGATGAACGTGTCGATGACAATTGTGCCGTACATACGATGTGCCTCTGCCACCATGCGCCATGTACCGATGATACGATTCGTCCCTTCAGAGAAAATTGGCTCAGTTGGAAAGAAAGGACGCGGTGAAGCAATTTCACGCGAGAGCAATGTCTGTTTTTCCTCTTCAGGCATTTTTTCGTAATCGTCCGCCATGCCATAATACGCGAACATCTCCGCGATTGCGGCGCTATGCAAACGTGCATCCTCACGCACATCCAATGGCACAAGATGCAAGCCAAATAACTGCACTTTACGGATCAACCAACCGAGCGTTCCTTCAGCCGAATGTTGTGCATTATGTTCGCGCAAACTATGTTGAATCAATTTCAAGTCTTTGAGCAAGGCTTCGCCGTCAATGTACCAGTCACGCTCCAGACGATCATAGATGGTGTCCATGATTTGCCGATACATTTCGTTGGGATATTTATCAACACTTTTCTGTTCAACGGGGATAGTCGTCAACAGATTATCTTCAATGCCCGTTTCAACAGTATCCTGCGTCAAACGATCTCGAAGATAAGCGATATCATCTTTGTAAACTTCGCGGGCGGCGGCACGTAATGTTTGCAACGTTTGCATCGTGACTTCTGGTGTGACGTTAGGATTTCCATCACGATCTCCACCAATCCAGCTAGCGAAACGTAACACAGGTGGCACATTACCATAATCCCAATCTTCATCAGGATAATACGTTTCTAGACAATCGATAATTTCGTCGTAAATGTCAATTGTCGCCCGCATGATGACACTCGTGATGAAATACAGACCGTACTCGACCTCATCAGCGACGGTGGCACGGTTCGCCCGTGTGGGTTGAATACGCCATAGTTGCTCAATCCGGCGCAGAATATCATCATCAGTGCGTTTTTGCTCACGCGGGAGCATGTCAATCATCTCGCGATTTGCCATTAAATCAGTAATATCGCGCAATTTAATCAATACTTCCTGACGTTTTGCCTCGCTTGGATGTGCGGTCAGCACCAGTCGCACACGAATTTTGTCGAGTAAGGTTCGCATCTCGTCTGCCGTCATACCATCACGACTTAGATCATGAATCGCACGCCGTATGCTCTCGCTCAATCCGCGTGTGCGCTCTCTACGGCGCAGAGTACGAATGCGTTGTTGATCCTCCGCGATGTTGATGAGTTGCAAATAGGTGCCGAAGGCTTTGTTCAGTACCTGTTTATCCGCTATAGATGTATCACGAATGACATCTTCTAGTCGTTTACCCGCAGTTACATCAGCATCATCACTGCGCCGTGCAATCGCGGTCAAACGGACTTTCTCGACCAGATCAAGCGCGTGCTGTCCGTGCTGTTCGCTGATAATGATGCCGAGCATATCACCTAACAGTCGAATATCGTCGCCGAGTGCGCTATAGCGTGCGTCCTCGTCGTATGGCAGATTATTATCTACAGTCATTAGCATTCCCTATAGTTTCACAAATGTGTTGTTACGCCGGAGCGATTATCATCAATCTTAGATTATGCTGGAAAAAGGATCTAAGTAGGAGTTAGCGTATGTATTATGTTCACCCTTTGACATGGGCACATACCCTTCTAATTATGCCGTTAATACGTGAGATTCCCAAAAAACTCGATCATTCGCCATAATAAATGCTGAATAGCCCAACGGCAACCACCATACCGATGATTGTTACCAAAAATGTTTCGAGGAATATACCCGCTACAAGCGAGATACCAAATGATAAGGCAGAAGATTGCACATACGAAATGCGTCCACGCGGTTGATACGGGCGGATAAAATCTGTACCCATGCACAATGTCAATAACAACCCCATCAGAACGATCACACTGAGGGCGGGTTGTGTTCCTACGCGCCACATCCAGACTCCGCTTGCTGACCCGATTAAGACAACCAACGGTACCGCACTGTTGATGAGTAACAGCATCAGATCATTCTGTGGGATGAATTGACGAATAAACGGGCGCTTCTGGTCATCCGCAAATAACCGTACCAGTGGGCGTGGCGGAATCAACACGACCAGCAATAATATGCCCGCCCATGATTGTAATGTTGAAATGTCCTCAATCTGTAACGTGAGCGTGACCAAAAATGAAACAATAGCCCCCCAGACAGCGACCAGTACCAGATCAATTC
>DAOTXB010000369.1:0-26368 GCA_034435575.1 Anaerolineae bacterium | reverse complement strand
CAACCGGATCATTAACATCCACCTCAACATCAATCGCCAACGCAATTTCTTCGCCCGTCGCAACATTTAACAGGATCAGCGATTCTTGATCACCCGTGTCTAAATCATAGCGAGCAAATAAGATAAGACCGGACAGTTCAGAACCACTCGCGTCATCATCTTGCCCGATCACAGGTAAAACAACACCTGTCAACATTACAGACATAACAATTACTGTCATGAGTTGGTGTAAATGTCGATTAACTAATTTCATACAACTCTCCATAACCTCTGGCATGTAACGCAAATTGCACAATATCATCGTATTCTCGCGCGTGCAAATGTTTTGTCAGCTTCCTACAATAAATGCCGATATCGATCATTGATGTTCACCAAAACAACTTTCTGTTGCTCTTATTCTATACTATTTGTGCCACTCACATTTTCAGGATATCTCAACATGCGGGCATGGTTATCAGAATCAAAAAATCCAGGTTATACCCAGATTTTCGAGTGCCGAAGGTGGGAGTCGAACCCACACTCCCGTAATGGGAACTACGCCCTGAACGTAGCGCGTCTGCCTATTCCGCCACTTCGGCAAGTGAGTTGGATTGTATCAGGAAAACAGTGCCGGTCAAGTGCGAAAATACTGGTAACAGATAAAATAACACCATAGGAAAATCGTCGGATTCTATGCCTCACTTACCGGTATGCAACTGCTATAATGATAGCTCTATTGTAATCGGTCTTCAGGTGATTTATGCGTAAGTTAGTTTTAGGTCTTCCAATATTAATCATAATCGTGCTCTTCGGCGTGCTCCCAGCAATTGTCTTCAGTCAGGAGACAGGTGTAATGGCAGAAGCAATCGGTCAAGCCAATATGCGCGCCACGCCAGATGTAAATGCAGAGTTAGTCGGCGAAATTGCGGTAGGCACACGGTATCCTGTCATCGGCAGAAACGAGCAAGTGCCATGGTTACTCCTCGGAGATCGCACATCGTTTCGCCCGATTGGATGGGTATTTCAGGATTTATTGACCATTTACGGCGATGTCATAAATGTACCATTCTCCACAACAGATGTCAGTCAACCGTTTGTACCAAGTTCCACACCACCACCAGAAGGAATCACCGTAGAAGCAACCAATAACATAAACCCTACCGCAACACCAATTTATCAAGTGGCGGGGATTGTACGGGGCGAGATTAATGTACGCTATGGTCCGGGAACAGAATATGATCGCGTTGGTGTCGCGCAAGCAGGTGAACGCTTGCAGGTTACCGCCTATCATACTCAACTGCCCTGGGTGCAGGTGAATTATGACCTTTCACCCAATGGACTTGCATGGATTGCAAGGAATCTGCTGGATTTTGAGGGTAATCCAGACCTATTACCCGCGATCACCCAAACATCATTCAATCTGCCCACCCTTACGCCAACCTCAGCGCCAATACGAACAATTGTCCCGCCGAATGGTGTGGAAGTTCCTTTGAGTTCTAGTTTTCAGGCACTTGGCTCTCGCTTATGGGAAGTGGTTTTCGGCGCAGGGTTTGACCCCGTTACCAGTCGGTTCGGCGCCCTCTATATTCAAGACCTTCAAACCGGCGAAGCCATTACCTTTGGTGAGGACATCGCATTTAGTGGGACTAGTGTTAACAAAATCGCGATTTTGGTCGAACTGTTCAATGTTATTGAAGGCATACCGGATGTCGCGCTCGCAACGGACATCGCCAATACCATGATCTGTAGCGACAACGTCATCACCAATCGGCTATTGAGTGTTATTGGTAATGGTGATCCACTTTTCGGTGCAGACTTGACCACACAGTTCATGCGTGATCTCGGCTTAGAGAATACCTTCATCGCCGCACCCTATGACACAACAAACGGCATACTTACACCTACCGCTGTACCACGTGCGCTCAACATTCCGAGCATCGTTGCGGATCAAAGCAGGGCAAATCCCGACTTTGTCAATCAAATGACCGTCAATGAGATGGGCTATTTGATGAGCAGTATCTATATGTGTGCTGTGGATGGTAGCGGTCCTTTGATGGATGTCGGTAATTTCACCACAGATGAATGTCGGCGAATGGTGCATGTGATGGTCAATAATAACGTGGATGCGCTCTTACGGGCGGGCGTACCGATAGATATTCCTGTTGCCCATAAACATGGTTGGATACCGGATACACACGGCAACTCAGCGCTCTTCTTCACACCCGGTGGGGATTATGTGATTACGATGATGCTCCACCAACCAACCTGGCTTGAATACACCGAATCACTCCCAACTATCGCCGAAGTGTCGCGTACAGCATTTAACTTCTATAATCCTGATATTGCGCTTACACAAGTCCGTGATGGCTTTATTCCCGAAACCGCTGATTGCAATTTTGCCGGTTCAGATCTGGTCAATCAACTTATTTCGCCGGAATTACAATTACCATATCTACCCGACACCTTATCTATGCCAACGGAGCCGTTAGCATCCGTGCAAGAGAGCACCCTCACGCCAACACCATCATCCACCCCCGCGGCGGCGCTACCCGTTGTTACGCCAACCCTAACGCCGACACTTGCAGGTTAAAATCAACACCGAAGCGGAGTCGCCTTAAGTGATGACTCCGCTTTAACACCTATCTTCGACCAGTCGAGCCAAAGCCGTCTGCACCACGTTCCGTCGCATCCAATGTCGCTTCTTCAACTGGAAAAGCGAAGACGGGTATAAGCAACATCTGAGCAATCCGTTCACCTTGCTCCACTGTCATTACTTCTGTAGTTTGATTTCTTAGCAAGATTAGCACCTCACCGCGATAGCCACTGTCAATCACACCGGCACTGGTTGTAAATCCACGCTTCGCCATGCTAGACCGATCTTTGACCAACCCGACAAAGCCTGAAGGGATCGCCACGCGTAAACCTGTCGGCAATGCAACCTGTTCACCCGGCTTGAGGGTTGTCGTCTCAATGGTTCGGATGTCGTAGCCCGCATCACCATCCCGTGGTGCGGTGAATGGTGGCAAGTCTAGGGCTTTGTAAGCATCTGTATATTGAACCTGTAAAATATGGTTATTTTCCGGCACGCGTATTACGCTCCTCAATCAATGATTTGTAAAACGCCAACAAATCGGTATCTTGTGCATCGCCCCATAACATCGGCAGACGGCTCACCTCTAGCCCCCAACCCTCATCACCTGTGCCGTATTCTTGATTCAGACCAACTTCCGTACCGTAGTAGATGATAGGAATACCCGCCATTTGGAACTGGCGTGTTGCCGCGGCTCTGAGCTTGCTTTTATCGCCATTGGCAATGAACAAAAAACGATCCATATCATGATTATCTACAAAAGTCGGTAACACGAAGTCATCAGGAAAAAAGGCACGAAGACCATCTGAGAAGTTTTCAAATTCTGCTTGTGAGATTGATCCCCATCCATACCGTTTACGCAATATATCGGCGGCTTGAAAATCCAGCGCGCCGTCCAACCGTCCATAATATTTAATCTGACGATCAGGCGACTCAACAATTTCGCCAAAGGTCAAACAATCAGCTTTGACCTCACGACAGGCTTTACGGAAATCTGTCCAGAAGTCAGGACCACACCCATGTGCATAGTCCAGACGGTAGCCATCGACATCAAATTCACGGAGCCAATAGCGGGCAATGTCAATCATCCACGCTTTCGCATCCGCATTCCGCACATTGAGTTCAGGCAAATTCGCCACACCGAAAAATGTGCGATAACCGATTTCGGAGTCATTGAATGTGAACCAGTTGCGATACTGGCTATCGGGATTATTCAACGCATCCTGAAAAATTTTATGATCGTTTGAAATATGGTTGCAGGCGAAGTCAAGCAATACTCGTATTCCGCGCTCATGTGCGGCGACAATCAATGCCTTCAGCGCATCATTCCCGCCGAGGTGTTCCGCTACATTGTAATAATCCAGCGCATCATACCCATGATGTGATTCACTGACGAAAATTGGACTGAGCCATAAACAGGTCGCGCCAAGGTCTTGAATATAATCGAGCTTATCCCGCACGCCCCACAGCGTACCGCCATAAAAGCCCATCAAATTCTCCGGCGTTTTCCACTCAACGTCATCCCCCGGATAGAAGCGATCTACAAATATGTGATAAATAATCGCGCCTTTTGACCATTCCGGCGGCTTAAAGCGATCCACGTGGTAGTTGAATTCATGCAAATATGGCGAAACCAGTACATCGTCTGAAGGCGTAATCCCCATGAAATGTGCCGCCGCCGCCCGTTCAGTCATCGCTTGAATATCAGGATAGTCAGCATAAATTTCGTCGCCATTTTCACCCCATGCGCTGATGATATAACGCACCACAGTATTTTCCCGCTGTGCTGGAACAGTTGCTTGATAGTGATGCACAAAAGACCATGCCAGCGAATCCCACACGGTTTTAACCTTTGACATGAACAACGCTGTGCCATTTGTCGCTTGCCCACGAGAACCTATAGGGTTGCTATCATCAGTCGTGTAGTAAATAGCGACATGGTCAGCATCTATATCACTACCGATACGCACGGTTAAGGTCACCGGTTGGTCAGGAACCGGGTCTAACGGTTCGATATCATGCGCATGATGCAATCCGCGTAACGCCACACGATGATCGAGCAATTTCAGTTCATCGGTTGCCAATGTGCCAAAAATATGATCCATTTGTCTCCTCGAATTTACTTATGCATCAAAAAATGTACGGCTAAGTGTAGCACTTTTGCATCAACAAAAAAGCCCATCCACAACGGACAGGCTTTCATCACATCTAAGAATATTACGCTGAAGGACGATTAGCCCTTCACCGCACCAACTGTTAGACCACCAACAATCTGATCTTGTAACGCGAGATAGATCGCAACAACAGGCACCGCAGAAACCAGCGCCCCCGCCGCGAACTTACCCCAATCACGGTTGAAATCCGCGTTGATGAATTGGAATAAACCAAGCATCAGCGTCCATTGTTCTTTATCACGCAGGAGAACACGCGCCAGCACAAACTCGTTGAATGTGCCAACAAACGCTAGAATACCTACGACAACAAGAATCGGGCGCACCAGCGGGAAGATCAAAATCCAGAAGGTCTGCCAGTGAGTCGCACCGTCTACAACGGCGGATTCGTCAATGTCCTTAGGAATTGAGTCGAAGAACCCTTTCATAAGCCATGTGTTCACACCCATCGCACCGCCCAGATAGACGAGAATTAACCCGCCCAGACTGTTTAGACCTAGCAGTTCGATAAAACCCCAATCGATGAAGTCAAGGAACGGGAGTGCCTGCGGAATAACGTCCGCCAAACGGCTGATGTCATTCATGATCAAAAATAGCGCGACCATAGCCAACAAGTTCGGGAAAGCCTGAACCAGTAGGATGAATAATAGCAAAGATCGACGCCCTGTGAAGCGGAAACGTGAGAATGAATACGCCGCCAATGCCGAGATCATCACAATGAGAATTGTACTGATCCCCGCTACAAATGCTGAGTTGGCAATCCAATTCCAGAACGGAAACTGTTCTAATTCATCAACCATCAACGCCTGGAAATTCGTCGTTAAATCATCCACACTATCAATGCCAGAAGGCACAAACGACTGTGTTGATAACGTACCTTCTGGATTAAACGCAGACGATACTACGAATAAGACAGGGAACAGCGCGAAAATTATCGCCACACCGATGATCGATAAACGAACGACCAGACTGATGTAGTATTCTTGCTGAGATTGCGCCATACGTGAACGTCCGGAATCACGTTCTGCTGTACCGCCAGATGGAGCGGCTTCTTTAGTCTTCTGTGTATCATTAGACATTTTCGCCTGTCTCCTCCCAAGTCTTGGTAAAGCGATATTGGAGCATAGTAATCGCCGCAACCAAAGCGAAGATAATGATGGTTATCGCCGAAGCATATCCATAATCCGCACCACGATCAGAACCGAATGCAAGTCCATACGTATAGCTAATCAGAATATCTGTATACCCAGCCGGTACAGGCGACCCCGCAATCGGCGGATCACCCCGTGTTAACAATTCAATCATCAAGTAGTTGTTGAAGTTATATGCAAACGACGCGACAAGCAACGGTCCTACTGTAACCAGCAACAGGGGTAACGTAATACGCCAGAAACGCTGTGTCGGTGTTGCACCATCCACCGCCGCCGCCTCATAAATATCAGACGGAATTGCGGAAAGCGCGCCGGAACAGATCAGCATCATATACGGATAGCCCAGCCACAGGTTCACCAGAATAATCGCCACCTTCGCCCAGATCGCATCTGTAAACCACGGGATACGATAGTTGATAAAGCTATCGGCAATCGCATTAGTGATGATACCCAGGTTTTCGTTGAGCATACCGCGCCATACTAGAATACCGATCACACCGGGAATTGCGTAAGGAATAATCAATAGAGAACGGAGAATCTTACGGGCAGGCACGCCGGGATCGTTCATCACCATCGCCATAAACAAGCCCATGGCAAATGTTGTCAGCACAGATAGCATCGCGAAGACAACTGTCCACACGAAAATATCAACCAACGGACCACGTAAACCGGGATCATTAATTAGGCGTTCAAAGTTGTCAAAGCCAACACCAACACGGTAGCCAGGGCTTAACTGATTATTAGCATCATTTTGATCGATAAAGAACCCAAGCTCGCCATCCGCAACATATGTTGTTTCTGTCGCAAGATCAGTGATCGTATCTGCGTTATCATCATAGACAAACCGTTGATTTAGCGGACGCGCAACTTCACGTCGGTTAACAATTTGTGCAGTATCTTCGCCTTCACCAAAGATCGTTTCACTTAGTGCTTGTAGTGCTTGTGTGCGCCCAGCCCGATCTAATTGTGTAAAGCCATCAAATTCAGATGGTGGTTCTTCTGCGGCATCGTCCAAAATCTCAATAGCAGAACCACCTTCTCTTGCGAAGGCTGTCTCAATACCATCGTCAACTTCACGGGTCAACCATAAGCCATATTCACCCGCTTCATTCTGATATGCTTCCCAGTTATAAGTAATAGCATCATCCGGCACATAACGCCGTTCTTGAATCAAATCGATGGATTGAGCTTTTGACAACAGGTGACCGTCACCATAGTTGGTAAAAGATACCAACACCGTATAGACGATGGGATATAAAACCAGAAAGATGATAAGTGCCAAGCCCGGAACCATCCACCGAATTGGCGATAGTGAGGGAAGAAAAATTGTCGCATTAATCAGAACAAAAATCAGGAAAAAGACGATTGATAAACCAATATTATCGTCATAAAAAAACGAATAGGAAAGGATCAGCAAGAACGCGTTGAAAACCATTAAGAGGGCGAGCTTGATCCCATTTACAAGAGGACTAGTTTGATTTATTGAAGCGGTTAAGTCCCCCGCAGGGGACTTAACCTGACTACTAGTGGCACTCATCAGAGTTAGCCGTTATTTACACTGTCGGAAATGATGTTGGTTTCGCTGTCATAGGTAAAGGTTACTTCTGTTTCTTCACTCAAAGACAAGACGAGATTATCACCATCAGCAACGCCATCAGCACCATAATTGGTGTCCCAACCACCGTCAAGAGCAACTTTGTATTCATAGTCACCAGCGGGGATAGTTACGGTCAAGCTGAAGGTGCCGTCGCCATTATCAGTCATGAGGGTTTCAGGGCAAGCCGGGTCCCAGTCACCTGCGCAGCCGACAGCCGCCTGATAGCTACCCGGTACGCCGACAACTGCGGCTTCGGAGCTAGCAAGTTCAATCGCTTCGCCAATTTGTGCAACAGCATCATTGATTGAGGTTACGGGATCGTCGCCAGTGCTGATTAGTGTCAGCGCGTTACCAGCCGCCGCCCAAACAGCGCCCATTTCTGGAATGGCTGGCATGGGGATTGAGTTCTCACCAGCGGCGAGGAAACCCTCAATGTTGGGATCACTGGATGTGTCGATACCTGCGAAGACGGGGAAACGTGAGTAGATACCAGATTCGCCAGCACCTGTCAGGTTTGCCATTGCTTCTTCAGTTGCCAGGAAGTCGAGTAAGAAGCTTTCCGCCAGCAGCTGGTTTTCGCTGAAGGCGCTAATTACAAATCCCTGACCACCAGCAAACGGTGACCCATTTTCGGTAACACCTTCTGCACCCGGAATTTCGCTAATTGCATACGGTTGTCCAGCATCAAATGTACGTTCGGAGAACCATGGACCGGTCATATACATTGCAAGGTCGCCAGCTTCGAACAGGGAGAAGATCACATCATTATCGACGTTCGGAACCATCAGACCGTCGTTATACATACCGGAGATCCATTCCGCGGCGGCTATACCACCTTCACTGTTCAGACCAAGATCTGCAGGGTTGAAGGTACCGTCTTCGTTACGACCAAAGATGTAACCACCAAAAGCAGAGATGATCGGGAAGTTATGATACGCATCACCAGTTTGTACGAGGAAACCGTACTGGGCATCGCCGGATTCTTGCAGTTCTTCAGAAATTGAACGAACTTCTTGCCAAGTTGCGGGTGCTTCTGGCACAAGATCAGTATTGCGGATAAAGGCAACATTTTCTAGTGCATAGGGCAGACCCCAGAGTTCATCATTAAAGGTGAACAGGTTCAGGGCGGCGGACAGGAAGTCGTCTTCAAGACCGGTCAGGTCAACCGGCACAATCGCGCCATTGGCAACCAGCAAGCCGATGCTATCATGCGGGATAATGAGGATATCCGGACCCTCACCCACAGGACCAGCAACAAGAAGTTGATCGCGGGCATCACCCAGACCCATTTCTTGAACTTCTACGGGCACACCAAATTCTTCTTCAAATTGGGCACCAAGCTCAGTCAAGAGTGGAGCACGTTCACCATCAGCCCAGATAACAAGTGCGTCACTGTCCTGCGCCAACACAGGCGCAACGACGAGCACCAGTGATAGTGCAAAGAGTGTAACAAATAACAGTACTTTACGATTCATTAAAACTACCCTTTCAAACATTATGTGTAAAATACACGGACATTGCCAAATTTTATGGCTCTGTTAATTATAACGAAATTCTCATCGGTGCAAAGCTCATATTCTGTTTAAGTTCAGTTATGGCTTATGCTATCTGCACAAATTCTCGTGTGTAATCGATTTCAAACGTAAAAACCAGCGAACGCCTTTCAAGTGGCAGGATTTTCTGGACAAAGCTTGTGTAAGTATTCCCATGTGTAAATCCCGGTATTGTGACCATCGTCCCAGATGGGCTGAATGGCATAATTACCCACCATCTGAAGATCCTCCACTTTATAAGACCGTGCAGGCGTTAATTGTAGTATGTCTTCGGGGTCATATTGTGCATTCATATACTGGTGACCACCCCGACATTCCACACATGGACACGCTTCACGCAGGTTAGATAACGGATATTGACAAGTGCGGTTGTCATTCCAGATTATTTCTAAATGCCCCTCTGTTTTATTAAGGGTGATTCCTTTGGGTAAAATTTTTGTAGCCATGTGACATCCTATAATACTGATTTCTATCAAATTTTCGGCTGAATATGCCAAATGAAATATGAAAGCGTCTAGAAAATCTATGCACTTTGCACGATTCCGATTATTTATAACATTTTGAACAAAAAAGGCGCTCATACGCTGAACGCCCGCTATCGCTACTCATAAGACAATTGGATTTACAATGGGTATAGGATCACATTAAAATGCGACAAACAGCACCAGAAGCCCGAGAGTAATCAACAAAATAAAGATCATAATGAGCACACCGGCAATAATTGGACCAATCAGCCCCATTGAACCACCGTCGTTTTCATTCATAATCATAACCTCCTGTGTTTTGATCGCTAAATCGCTAACATGCATGAATGTACAGATTGTATGTTGGTATGGCTTAATCGGCAATGCCGAACACTACTGAGTGACGATAAATCTAAGTTCATAATCTGCACCTTCAAGTGTGAACTTCACAGTCTGCTCACCCAAAGTCGATTCTGAAATAACAACTTCACCCAAAAAGTCATCATCACCGCGCAAAAATTCCTCTTCATCGGATTCCCATAACTCAAAAATTTGCTCACCCTCTAAATCTGCAAATTCAAAATCCTCAGGTGCATAAGCCGTTGTCGCCGCAACCCCCGTTGATGTGGCATATTGGCATGATTGAAAATCAAAGTCATTCGTATGCTTTTCGGTTTTAATTGCGCTATAAAACTTTAACCCGAGTCTTGACCACGAAAAAATTATCTCGCCGTTGAGTTTCGCATAAATCTCATCACCGTCTGCTTCCTGTGCTTGTATGCATTTCAGCGACAGAAGACGTAGCGTATATCCCATGATTTTCTCCAGATTATTTTCATGCGCTTGTGCGACCTGATAATCATTGTAGACAATCTACCTGTGCATTGCTACCTATTTAAACACACTACGCCTCACCTACGAACACCTTGATAACCCTAGTGGTTCTGATACAATCTACCTGCTACGATGCCTCATCGCAGTGTATGACATCGTTTTCAGGAGTACTATATATGCAGAATAAATTGACAATTTCCCTACGATTGATCGTAGGCTTACTCGTATTACTTTTCGCATTGGTAGCATGCCAGGGACCACCACCAACACAGTATCTTCTAGAAGTTACCCGCGAGGTTACGGTTGTTGTTGTGGCAACCGCAACACCGGAAGGTAATATTGATACCGCTACTGTGCCAGATGAAACAAGCACCGTAACGAGTACACCACAACCGAACGCAACACCAACACCCGTCGCCCTCACAGTTGAGGTTGCCGGAGAGAACGCTTTACCAAATCCAATCTTCAATGCTGTCACTGTTGCTGAACAGCGTTTTGAAAATGGGCGCATGTTTTATTTACGCCCTACAGATGAAATTTGGGTATTAGAATTCGGCGATGATTCATCCAGTGGCATATGGACAATTCACGAAGACAATTTTGAAGAAGGTATGCCAGAGTTTGACCCCAATATTGAAGCGCCAACAGGTCTTTTCCAACCTGAGCGCGGATTTGGTAAACTATGGAGAGAAAACGTCGAAGTTGGGGACGGTCTTGGCTGGGCACTAGAAGCTGAACAGGGACATGTTACCACCTATAGTTATGTCTATGGTGGAGAAATCAACGATAATAATGTCTATGTACAGGGTCCCGGCTACCATACCATTGATAGCATTCATGGTGGAACGTTCATCTTTGATGAATCGAACTCAACCTGGCGTTTTGAACCCGATGAGGGTCAATAATACTTAGACTAACTTTTAAGGAGTAAGACCTGTATGGATGGCTTGCGACGGTGGAAATTAGAACCCGGTACTGATTTTTCGATCAATTTATCTGCCGACGCACGATTAAGCCGAACAGATTACACCAATGATCAGACATGGAATCTTACTCCCGGTAGCAATGATGACCCTGCACTTGCCCTACAAACAAGATATGGCGGGCTTGTAGGGCAAGCAACGATTATTCCAATGTGGACACACAACGGGCAGAGCATCTATGAAGCTCAATCGTATGCTCAACAACCCCGCATAACCCATTTCGCCCCCGGTTATGCCCGTGTAGAAGCCTTTATTACCGATGCGCTTTTCCTCATCGCAGATTACCGCGTGATTGATTCGCAGATCATTTGCGGTAGTTTTACCATCAAGAACGACACTGACAACGATGAATCACTTCACCTCGACTTACTCGGACAAATCATTGAAAACCGCAAAGAACGCACACTCGGGATCGTGCATCTTAGCGATGGCACATCCGCATTATCCATGGGTATGCTGGTCGGTCTTGCGCCAGTGCTTGTGTTAGAAGGTGCAACAACAGACTTAGATAACATCAGAATTAGTCCTAAAATTGGGCGAACTATAGACATCCCAACGGGCGAGAACGTAACTTTACGCTGGGCACATGCAGGTAAACAGGATACACAAACATCACTCGGCTATTCTCAATCTGCGCTCAAAGGTGATTGGGATGAAATGTTACAGCAAGTCCGCACTGCCTCCAGCTATATACCACAAATAGGTACAGGTGACGATACCCGCGACCTTGTCCTCGCGTTAGGCTATCATCGCCTAGTGCAATCCGTGCTTGATCCCACCACCAATTTTTCGCATGAGTTTCTTGTCGGGACACGCATACCAGAACGTGGTTTCAGCAAAAATGGTGACGGATCGGATTATATTAGTGATTGGCGGGGCATTACCAGTCATGAAATGTATATGAGTGTACTCGCCCTGATGAGCTTTGCACCAGAAATTGCACAAGGTATATTGCAGAATCTAGTCGCAACCCAAAAGTCAGATGGTAGGATCGATTTTCGTACCGGACCAACGGGGCAAGAATCAGGATTACTTTCTACACCATTACTCGCGCGTCTTGCATGGAATTGCTATCAATACACACATGACGAAGACTTTCTGAAATCAATATTCCCTGCTCTACTCAAATTTTTCCGCCGTTGGTTTAAATCAGATGTTGATAAAGAATACGATGGTCTACCGGAATGGCAAGACCTCGACCAGATTGGCTATCCGTTTTTGCCAACGTTTGCCCCTACCAATTGGGGACAGGGATTGAGCGTTAATTATGTGGAAACGCCGGATATGGCATCGTATCTGCTATCTGAAGCGTTAAGCCTGCTTTCTATCGCCACAGTCCTCAATGATAGCATCGCGGAATCATCACTTCGGGATCGCATCGGTAATTTACAACAAACACTGAAGACATTACACCGAGGCACGCATTATGCGTATCGAGATCGTGATACAAACCTGATGACGACCTCAGAGAGCATTTTAGAGGATGCAAGAGGCGACGAAAAACATATTCTCGCGTACACGCTTGATACACCAGCCCGGCTCATCGTCGAAATACGGGGCGGAACCGGTAAAGCACCAAAAGCAACACTCATCATTGAAGGTAAAAACGCAAAGGGTCATACAATTAAAGAACAGGTTGCCGTGAGCGACGCCTTTGATTGGCACTACAACAAAGGACGATACACCAGCCGTCACGCGTTTTCTGTGATCGATAGCATCCATGTTGAGGGATTAATCCGAATTTTTAAAGTCAGTGTAAGCACCGTTGACACCTCTGGTCTAGACATCAATGCATTATTACCGCTTTGGTCAGGTGGTATCCCGGATGAAGACGCACAGACTGTCATTGACTTGATTAGTGACGATAACCATTTCTGGCAAGTCAACGGCGTATCAGTCGTCTCCACACAAGATAAACAGTATGATCCAGCCAGCCAGAATGGTGGAGGTGGTGTCTGGGCATACTTTACAACCCTAATCGCAGAAGGTCTCATTGGATATGATGGTATCGAACAGGCGACAGATCTCTTAACGCGCTATTTGGATGTACAGGCGCGTGTGTTTGAAGAAGACGGGCAACTGCACAGCGGGTATCATAGTCACGATGCACAGGGGCTAGGGGCTAAAGACGGTCTAAGTGCCCTCCCCCCACTTCACCTATTGGTCCAGGTTGCAGGCGTACATATTGTGTCTACAGCAAAAGTCTGGGTGGGCGGTATGTTCCACTTCAAACAACCACTTCGAATTGCCCGTTTAGGCGTTGAGGTAACTCGCTCCAATGAAATGACACTGGTCAATTTCCCGTCAGGACATCGGGTTGAATTGCCAGCAGATGCAGATTATCAACTCGTAGAAGACCCAAATCCGGCACAACAACCGACACTCACAAAATCAATTATTGTGGAAGCGCCACTAACTTCTTCGGATCGGGTTATAATTGAAGTAGAAGACGAAAACGACAATCCAGACGACCAAAGTTAGCGTTCGGCGCAATTATGACAGAACATGCCATTTCACAGGCACAAACCTACGATTTTTTGTTTCGCAGTACCTCTGATGGAGTCATTATTGCAAACAAAGATGGCATCATCGAACAATTAAACCCCGCGGCAGCATCTATGCTTGGTGTTACGCTAGAAGGGACGCGTGGCAAGACCGCTCGCCATGCTTTTGGCACTAACGCATCATTGGTGAATCTGTTTACCCGCACCGGCGAGCAAAGCCTCGATATTCGCTTACCCCGTCGCCGTTTAGCTGTCGGAATTGCCAACACCTTAGAAGATGGCAAGCGCGTGGTCATCTTACATGATGTCACTGAAAGCCGTGAACTTGAAAATCGGCGTGAATCACTCATCAAAGCGCTCGTTCATGATCTTCGGAATCCAATTTCTGCGGTAGGTGGTTTCGCAGATCTTGTAGAAAAATTTGGTGACCTCAACGAACAACAAACCAAGTTCCTGACGCGTATTCGGCAAACATCAACGAAATTGTATGATATGCTCGGCACTATGGTTGATCTTGCGTGGATCGAAGCGGGTATGCCACTTGAGCATCGTCCCATTCAATTGCGTGATCTCATCAATCAAGCCGTAGATCAGGTAACACACCTCGCCCATGAGCGAAAGATTGTGATCGCGGTATCTGTACAAAACCCGATGCCAACTGTAATGGGCGATCCTAAACGCCTGCAATTCGTGTTATACAGTCTGCTCCATAATGCCGTGATGTATTCATTTCCAGAACAAACAGTAGCAATTCATGGATGGGGAGATACCCACGAAGTGTATTGTAGTGTTGCAGACCGTGGCATTGGCATCTCAGATGATGAACTTGAGCTAATCTTTGATCGCATGTATCGCTCTCGTGCGGAGGTTGTACGCAACACAAATGGTGGCGGACTTGGTCTTACCATCGCCAAAACCATCATCAAACGCCATGGTGGTGACATCTGGGCTTCAAGTAACTTTGGCGAAGGAAGTACATTTACCTTCTTATTGCCGGTGGTGCAACTATAAGCTATGCAAAAGATCAAGATTCGACTTCCAGCGACCATCACAAATTTTGGTCCAGGTATCCACAGTCTAGGGCTTGCCGTAAGTCTGTATGTCACTGTAGAAATCAGCAAACGCGACGATACAAAGTTGATGATTGATTTTAAGGGTGAAGGACGCGATACCTTTACCACCGATTTGGAAAATCCCGTTATTTTGGGAATGTCTCGCTTATTTCAACACTTAGAAAAAACGATGCTCGGGATTAACATCCGAATCACAAATCATATTCCACTCAATAGTGGTCTTGGCACAGAGATGGTCTTCATGGTTGCCGGTGTGCTCGGTGCCAATGATCTACTTGGCTATCCGTACAATCGTGATGCGATTCTTGAGCTTGCCGCCCGCTTCACCCGCAATGATTATGCGGTAACCACATTACGCGGTGGGTTGACCGCAAGTTTTACAGATGAAGATCACTTTTATCATCGCTCATTACCCGTAATGCCCTTTGAAGTGATTATCGCCGCCCCTGTTCAGGAGGGCTTCCATAAAGCCACATTACCGCAAAATATTCCGACCCAAAACGCATTGAATAATTTAATTCAGATCCCCCTTTTTCTGGATGCTTTACGCACCGGTGATTTTGAATTACTGTTAGCAATGATGCCAGATCATGTGTATGCGCCACAGGTGCGGAAAAACATCTCTGGTTACGGGCATGTAGCTGAGATGGCACAGCGGGCGGGCGCAGTTTTTGTTACCCCAATTGGCGATGGTCCCGCACTGCTCGCGCTTGCACAGACGGGGCATCAACGTATTGCGGAGGATATGCGTCTTGCTTTTCAAAGTGCGGGTATTGAGGCAAAATCGTGGGTATTACCTGTTGATACACAAGGCGTAGTCATTAGTGCTGTCGGATCAATCTAATGTGGCGCGGTCAATCCCTCACAACAGTGTTTCTGTGCATTATCCTGCTCATAATCGTCGCATGTGAACCAGAATCATTACCCAATGATTCCGGTTTAAACGTCGTGACCGCCATTCCAACAGTAAACATCAGTGATCCGCTTGCATTGTGTGCTTCAGTCAACGCATTCTGGGGGCGCGATTGGAGCAGTGTGTTGGAAGCCTTGCACACGTTAGAAGAACAATCAATTACCGCCTGCTATGACTTTGTCGTAAGTGATCGGCTATATACCGCCTATATCGGTCATGGCACGCTATTAGAGCGACAAGATCGGCGTGAGGAGGCGATAGTCGCTTACGAAAGTGCCCTGCGCTATAGTTTTAACGATCAAGAAGCCAGCCAACGCCTGCAACATTTACAGATCGCTACACCCACCCCGCCACCTGGCTGTGACCCCACGCAAGTCGAAGAAGCGCTCCAAAACTTACCCGTTTACACCCCGACACGCGGTAGTTTTGTTGATATACAGGGCACACAATTCACGGTCAATAGTCAACCTTACCCTGTCTATGGTGTTAATTATTATCCGCGTGATTACCCTTATGACCGTTTTCTGACACAAATGGTTGTAGATGATATTGCGCTTGAGTTTGAACTCATGCAGGCATCCGGTTTGAACACGCTACGAATTTTTATTCGCCATGATGATCTATTCACCTGCCGAGGCAACGGGGCAATTCCAATTGTGGAGAATTTGACACGTCTTGATACGTTTATTCAACTTGCCGGGACGTATGACTATCGGTTGATTATCGTGCTCAATATGGATGCGGATTTGACCGAATTCCCCTTATACGATAGCCCGCTTCATAGCATGGCACAGATGCGCTTTATTGCAGAACGCTATCGCGATGAACCCGCAATTATGGCATATGATCTGCGTGAAAAAGGTGATTCTGACTATACGATATTTGGGCAGAATAATGTACTTTTATGGTTAGCGGAGGCGGTCACGCTTATGCGTTCGAGCGCGCCTGATCAACTGATTACCGCCGGATGGGAAAACAATAGCGAAGACACCGCCCCGTTAGTCGATTTTGTGAGCTTCCAGAGTTTCAATGGTGTAGATGCACTGCGGCAGGAAGTTGCAGTCTTAACTTCCGCCACTCAACGCCCGATCTTGCTCAGTGCAATCGGCTTTAATACGTTTGACATGAACGAACTGCTACAACGACAATCCTTCCAGCGCGCATTCGAAGCAGTCGAACGGAATACCTTAGCCGGATGGGTGGTATGGACAGCCTTTGACTATCCACTATCTGCCTTGTGTGACGACATCAGCGTTTGTGAAGTGGCAAATGGACCGGATAATCGGTTCGGCTTATGGAATACCTCATATTTCCCAAAGCGTGGGGTTGATGCTGTCGAAATCGCTACTGGTATCATCACCGAAGAAGATCTCATCGGCGAAAATTAGCCTAATCTCACATCAATCTAACGCAACCTGTGGATAATGTCTTTCGTACTAGATCATAGTGATCTTTGAATCAACTACGAAAAGAGTCAACCCATGATACGCATGAGACGGCGCAATAACGCCGCTACAAAGTCGAACAACAAAGATGAGCGCGACACGCTCAAAGATGTTCCCGTACAATGGCGGCGGATGGTCGCCTACTTACGTCCTTATATTCCTCGCCTCATCCTCGCGCTTGTCGCCACATTAGTCAGCGCGATCTTGAGCCTTGTCTTCCCACAGGTTGTCCAACGTGTTTTGGATTCTGTGCTAGAACAGGCGGATTATGGTCTACTAAATACTATTACCATCATTTTGCTGATCGTATTCATGATTCGATCAATTGCCAGTTTGATCGAAACCTATAATTTGAACTATATCGGCGAGCGTATCGTCGTCGATTTACGCTTGGATTTGTATAAGCACTTACAATCTTTATCCATTGGCTTTTATACTAATCAACGCGTAGGTGAATTAGTCTCGCGTATTTCATCAGATGTCACCGTCATGCGGAGTGTGTTGACTAGCAATATCAACACCTTACTGCAACAAACCTTCATCATGTTCGGTTCAATTATCCTGATGTTTGCGCTCAATTGGCGTTTAACCCTGTTTATTATTGCCCTAATCCCGATTGTCGTGCTACTCGGCTTCGTATTTGGCTATTACATGCGCCGCATCAGCGCCGAAGTACAGGATGAAATCGCTGGATCAACCGTTGTTGCTGAAGAAGTATTCCAAAATATACGCGAAGTCAAAAGTTTTGTACGTGAACCATATGAGATCAAACGTTATAGTAACGCCATTGACCGCGCATTCGCCGCCGCAGTACGCCTCTTACGGATACGTGCAGTCTTTGGACCCACCGTCGGTTTTCTCGCATTCGGTGGCTTATCAATGGTTTTATGGTTTGGTGGGCGCGAAGTCATTGCAGAACGTCTGTCTGCCGGTGAATTAATCGCATTTTTGATTTATGGGCTGACAGTTGCAGGTAGCTTCACGGCATTAATTGGTCTATATACGAGCTTCCAAGAAGCGCTCGGCGCAACCCGTCGTGTTTTCCAATTGATGGATACCCCATTAGACATTGCCAATAAGCCCGATGCAATCGCCATTGATAGAGCCGAAGGACATATCGTATTCGACGATGTCCAATTTAGTTATGAAGATGACCACGCTGTACTCAGTAACATTAATCTCGATATTGCTCCGGGTGAGATCCTCGCCCTTGTCGGACCAAGTGGCGCGGGCAAAAGCACCATGTTCAACTTGATTCCACGCTTTTATGATCCATCAAATGGCAAAATCAAAGTGGATAATCATGACCTGCGTGACCTTACTCATGAGAGCCTACGTACACAGATCGCCATTGTTCCACAGGAGACATTGCTCTTTGGTGGCACAATCAGAGAAAATATCCAATATGGACGGCTTGACGCAAGCGAAGAAGAAATCATCGATGCCGCCAATGCCGCTAATGCTCATACCTTCATCACAGAATTGCCAAAAGGGTATGAAACGCTAGTCGGTGAGCGTGGTATCCGGTTAAGTGGTGGACAGCGCCAACGGATCGCCATTGCCCGCGCCATCCTTAAAGACCCGCGTATATTGCTATTGGATGAAGCGACCTCTAGCCTCGACAATGAAAGTGAACATCTCGTTCAAGATGCGCTAAGTCGATTGATGCGTGGACGTACTACTGTCATCATCGCACATCGATTAAGCACTATCGCCATTGCAGATCGTATTGCGGTGCTCAACAAGGGTGAAATTGTCGAACTCGGCACGCATGACCAACTCATGACACTGAATGGGTTATACGCTAAACTGTACGAGATGCAGTTCCGTAACGGTGAATTTGAAATTGTAGAAACGGGGACGCATCGCACCGTAAGAACAAAATAACTTTAGCAGGAACGATGGAACTCACTGATAAAACAATTTTGGTCACGGGCGCAACCGGCTTTCTGGGCGGTGTCATCACCCGTCAGCTTTCCGAAGCGGGTGCCAACGTAAAGGCACTCGCTCGCCGTGCTGACCGTGACCGCTATATCAAAGCGCTACCGAATGTCGATATTGTGATGGGAGACATCACCAACCTCACACACATGCAATCTGTCTGTGAAGGTGTAGATAGTATCATTCACAGTGCGGCGGCGCTTGGCGGTGATATTGACCATCAACGCCAGGTCACTCGTGATGGCACACGTAATGTCATGCCCGCCGCAATTGCCAACAAAGTTGCCCGTGTGGTACATATCAGTACAATTTCCGTTTATGGCTACAACAACACACACGACATCACTGAAGACACCCGACCGCAACCCGGTAATGATGCTTACCCCATCACCAAATTAGAAGCTGAATATGAAGTACAGCAATTAAGCGCTAATCACACCATTGAATACAGTATCATGCGTCCCGGGATGATTTACGGTCCACGAAGCAGTATGTGGACAAAGAGCATGTTTAACCTCGCACGTCGCAACCCGACTCCCTTTATCGGCGATGGCAGTGGTACCTGTTATCCAATTCATGTGGAAGATGTGGCACGGATGGCGCTCATCCTAACGACTCATCCCGCCGCGAATGGCGAAATTTTTAACTGCACCCCTGATCCGTCCCCAACATGGCGTGAATTCCTCGGCAAATATGCAACACTCACAGGAAAGGATTCATGGTTTGGTATCCCCCCCATTTTATTGAAACCAGTGGTCGGCATATTGGGCATGTTCGCCCCAAAACATAGCCCACTGAAGGATACGCCCGCTTTATTATCGTTTCTGCAACGCACCCTCACCTACCGTACCGGCAAGGCACACGCTATACTCGGATGGCAACCGCAGATAGATTTGCAAACCGGCATTGCAAGTTGTATACCGTATCTACAGGAAAAGGGATTATTGAGGTCATGACCGCTTTTGGTGTCGTGGTGGCAATTGTCATTATCCTTGTATTTGTCTGGTGGATTTTGATTGAAACAGAAGGGGTTTATCTGGGACGGCGTGCGGTCATATTCCTCTATGACCTTTATGCAAGACGCTACGATAACATCAAACAATTTCAGCCAGAATACGAGCAATGGCTGATTGCCAAGCCCTTAATGGGATTAATCGAACCACATAAAAGCCCTTTAATGCTCGATGTTGCGACAGGTACGGGGCGCGTTCCACTAGCCATGCTAGATAATCCGATTTTTCAGGGGCGCGTGATCGGCATTGATCTCAGCCGAAAGATGCTCAAGCAGGCATCAAAAAAGCTCAAATCACACACTGATCGCGCACCACTAATCTGGGGACCGGCGGAAAATCTGCCGTTTCCTGATGATGTTTTCGATGTGGTCACCTGTCTGGAATCCTTAGAATTTATGAGTAATCCTGAACGCGCCTTGCAAGAGATCACTCGCGTATTGCGCCCCGGCGGGGTTTTGCTCATCAGCAACCGTATCAATACGCCATGGATGCCCGGTAGATTGTGGAGCGAGACAGAACTCTGTGATCTGCTCTATGAATATGGCATTGACGAGATGCAAACCGAACCTTGGCAAATGGATTATCAAAAACTCTGGGGACGCAAAGCCGGTCATACAGAGCCAACAGGTGCAATTCCCTTAGGGGAACTCCTCTATTGCCCACGTTGCCCTGATTACCCGCTAATTGAACGGGATGGGGAGTGGTTCTGTACTGAATGCAAGGCATGGACACGCACTGCAGAAGATGGCGTGATTGAACTTCAGCCCCTCTACACCGAGAACCACTAATCATCTCAAATATCAGTTTTCTCTTTTGCCAAACATTTACGGATATGTATGCCAGTTTTCCATTACAATAAAGGTGTATTTATATGCCTATACTAATGGTTGATAAAAATGTTAGACGCAGAAGCCCTTTACAAACGGGGCGTGTCAGCAATCAAGAACAATGACTTCGAAACCGGACGAAAACTGCTCACACGTTCTTTAAAACTCCACAGGAAAAATGATAAAGCATGGGTATGGATCGCCCGTACCTACAATGACCCCGCACAACAAATTAAATGTCTTGAACGCGCACATGCTATTAATCCGAATAACCCCAGAACATTGGAAACGCTCAACCAAATACGGGCAAAATCAATCAGCACACACGCTCTCAGCGGTAGCCAGCAAGCGCAGATCAATAGGTTATTACAGGATGCAGAAAAAGCGCTCAACCACAATGATGCAGAAGGCGCGGTTAGCTTGTGGGTGAAGGTGCTCGATATTGAGGTCGATCATCCTGAAGCCATCAAACAAGCGGTAAAAACATTGATTAAACTCAGATATCACGAAGACGCTGAAGAACTCTTATGGCGAGCGATTGATAGCAATACAACGCAGGTCGCGATCTATCATACGGCTTATGATATGGCAGAGCGTAACCACGGCAATGATCGATTAGATGCAATCCGTCGTAAGCTCATGCAAATGCCAGATACACACGATACTTTATTTATTCGCATGGCACAGAACTTCCTCGACACAAGTCAACAAACACACGCCATCAAATCACTCGAACGCGCCTTGCGCTTATATCCAGACCATCAAAAATTGCTTGTTCTCATGGGCGATGCTCAGTCAGAAATGGGATACGCTCATCAGGCTGTTGTCTATTATAATCGCGCCGCAAAAATCAGTACGTCCACGCCGGAAGGTAAAGAAGCGGACAAAAAATTACAGGCTTTTCCGCCAGTGCTCACCGACAAAGAACGTGGGAGCACAGCCCTAGCATGGCGCGAAGTCTGCGGTATTTTTTTCCTGTATGTGCTCCTTGTGTGGCAAGATGTGGGGTTGAACTTCGCTAATATCAACGCACAACACATTATCGGACTACTCATTAGCGTTATCGGTGCATACTTACTCATCACAGCGACATCATCGCCACAGCAAACCGCGATTGCACGACGTTTGGGTGGTTATACACCGGAATCTCGCAAAGCCCGCCTTATCACTGAACAAAACGGCGCATTACAAGAAACAAGCCAACTTGCCATCATTCCACAAACAACACGGTTCATACTTGGCGGTGTAGGACTAATCATCTTAGCCATCGCATTTGTGATGGTCTTTGGCGCGTCAATTGACCTACTGCTTAATCCTATCGACCCGCCTAGCCCCATAATCCCGGGCTTTTAGAGAAAGGCAATACATCATATGGGCGTAATCATCTTTATCGTCATATTTTCTATAATTAGCCTACTCTTTAGCGCATTATTTGTTCCCATGCCGGTAAATGATCACGGGACAGTACGCTATAACAGCACACCATATGCCACAATGGGGTTAATTTTTGCCAATGTCGTCGTGTTTCTCGGGTTTCAGGCACCGGATCTTATCGCTTATGTGACCGCGCCAGTAGAATCCGTAGAGCAGTTTACGGCGATAATAAACTATCAAAACACGGTCACAAATTACGGTTTTCGTGGACTGTACCTGCGCGAAGGATATAGCATCGGGGCGTTTACCACCTTCACCAGCATCTTTATGCACAGCGATTTTAGCCACTTAATTGGCAATATGATTTTCTTGTGGGCATTCGGCAAGCGTTTAGAGGATGCCTGTGGACCGTGGCGTTATCTCACATTCTATATTGTGGCGGGTATCATCGCCAATATCGGTACCGCAATTCTTGCCATTAATACAGACCTCCCCAGTGTAGGGGCTAGTGGCGCGATATACGGTTTAATGGGTGGATACTTGCTTTTGTTCCCGTTCGCGTGGATGGGAACTATCTGGATTCCGGCTATCGTTATCCGATTTTTGTTACGTACATTCATGTGGTTCATTGGTGATAAGCCAGAAGGTAAGTTTTCGTGGACGATACAAGTACCTGCCATTATCGTGGTCATACTGTATGTCGGTTTTAACGTCTTGCCGACTTTTGAAACCATTGAAACCGGTCAACTCAGTGGCGGGGTCAATTATGTCGCCCACCTGACCGGCTTCTTATCCGCGATTACGATCTTTCTGTTTGTTCGTAAAGACCTGTTCACACGCTATTTCTCAGGTCGGGCGCTTTAGCTAATCCATCGTAAATAGTCTCACCCAAGTCTATGATGCGGGTGAGACTATCTATCGTTATAGACGAGGTGGTGTCACACCCGTTTGCCCCTGATATTTACCCTTTTTATCGGCATAAGACACTTCGCACTCTTCATCACCCTCAAAGAACAACACCTGTGCGATACCTTCATTGGCATAAATCTTTGCAGGCAAGGGTGTCGTATTGCTGATCTCCAACGTCACATACCCTTCCCAACCGGGTTCAAACGGTGTCACGTTGGTCACAATACCGGTACGGGCATAGGTGGATTTTCCCACGCACAGCGTCAAAACACTACGCGGAATACGAAAATACTCAACCGAACGTGCTAACGCAAATGAGTTCGGTGGTACCACACAGACATCATCGGTCATTACATCAACAAAAGACTCCGGTGAGAAGTTCTTCGGATCTACAATCGCCGAGTACACATTAGTAAACACCTTAAACTCATTCGCCACGCGCATGTCGTATCCATATGAAGATAGCCCGTAGCTAATCACGCCATCACGAGCCTGCTTATCTACAAATGGTTCGATCATGCCTTGCTCTTGTGCCATTTTACGAATCCAGTGATCCGGTTTTAAGCCCATCGGCTTCATTCCTCCCTAAATCATAAAGGCACGGATAATCACCGTGCCTTCAGTCTAATCAAATAGTCTTGTTGATTATTTTACTGCACTTTGGTGATCTTCAGGAAGTCGCCACCGCGTTTTTCGTTCGCATCTTCTAACGCATCCTTAGACCCCATGACAACAACCGTGCCCTGTTCATTGACCTTTTCCAGTAAATCAGCGAATGCCTTAAAGTCTTCCAACGTGGTACCAAACACCTGATCGCGCATTTGCTGGCGTTGCTCGTCGTTATAACCAACCAGATGACGCGCCATCGCACTGAACCCCTTTGCATCCGGCAGTTGGTAGGTATCCATATTGCCAATTGTGCCGACGATAGCACGGTTAATCTCATCCTGAGACATAGTCAAACTACGCAGAAAATCAACTGTTTTATGATAATTTTCCAGCGTCCCGAGCAGGTTCGGATCACGGTAAGACAGGAAAGAGAACATCCCGGAACCGCCATCATACGTCGCAAAGCCACCATATGCCCCGCCCTGCACGCGCACCATTTCCCATAACCATGTTGTGCGGATCAGATTGAGGATTACCGCTGTAGACCCTTTTCGATCATACCCAAGTTTGAATAAATCTGTGCCCAACCCCACATAATTTACCTGTGCAGGAATAGACAATCCCTCGTTGGTTGGCGCCATATCCGGCACCCAGGTATTGAGCGATGTCACACCATTTGCGGGCAATGACTCAATAAATGCCGCCACTCTTGGCTTTAAGATTTGCCAATTTGCATCCTCGAGCGTCACATTCACCAACATCGTCTGACGATTGAGGAGATGATCGCGCATGCTAACTAATGTCTCCATGACCGAAGCCCAATCATTTTCGATTTGATTGATGAGTTCCCGCAGGAAGAATATTTGCGATACGCCACCTGTTTGCTCAGAAATCCAACTAGAGAGCTTGAACTGTGCATTTAAGCGGTTGACTACAAACCCCGTACCACCGGGCACCAGACCACTTTCCAATGATGCCTTACGACGCAGTACAATTTGTTTAAAACGATCTTGATTATCAAAATTGGTGGTTTTCAGGATGTCATCAATAATTGCCAGCAGGTCATCCGCTTGCTCCATTGTCGCTTTACCGCGTAAGAACAGATGCGAGACAGTTCCATCTGTATTCCGCAATTGGCTATGAAACGATGAAGAACTGATGCCACCTGTCTTTTGTCCAATACGCTGTGAGAGTTTGACATAATCTTCAGTTTCGGTGCCCATTTCTAGCAATGCACGGCTAAATAATGGGATGTATGGCACAAACGCCTGCGGTACAGCAAACAGGTTAAACCCAACATCCACATAAGCGATACCGTTGGTTGGCTGATCATGGAAAAGAACCTTTGTGCCGTGTAGAGTCTCCTCAACCTGAGCAATTTGCTTGATCTCTGCATCAAGATCATTAATCGTTAGCGTCGGGACAGTTGCCAGTGCATCAGGCGAATCCGGCGTTTCTTGATGTTCTTTTAGCTCTACAGTCTGCTTAACAACTTTCTTGATCTCTTCTTCGGACATTGCATCGCGGGCTTGACCAAGACGATCTTTTTCACGGGCTTCCTGCTGTTCGCGCACAGTGGAATCAGGCTTGAGCAATACAGTCGAACGGTGCTTATTACCCACCATATATTTCTCAATCAAGCCTTCAAAAACTTTCTCACCGCCTGCAATTCGTTCCTTCAGGGCATTCAATGGCGCCTCAAAGGCAATCGGCGCAATCGGATCACCACCAAAATTCCATGTGGAACAAGCATTGATGAACATAAACAATCCACGCGGAAAACGTCCAGTATTCGCCTCTCGTAACGAGAATTCAACTGTATTCATTGAGGCTTCCACTGTGGCAGGGTCAATACCATTTTCTGCAAGCGATTTGAGTGTCTCAATAATTAGCGTTTCAACCCGATCTGCCGTATCAACCTCAATGCCCTTCATACCCGTCGAGAAAGTCATCTGGCGAATTTGTGTATCCAACCCACCGCCAATCACATTTTCCCCTAAGCCGGATTCAAGCAGTGCCTTGCGTAATGGCGAAGCAGGTGTACCAAGCAACACATGTTCAAGCACTTCCAACGCAAACATATTCTCCACATCAAACGGATCATCCAGCAACCAGCTAACCGTCATCATCCCTTTGGCATCTTCATTATCACCGGCATTATACCCGACGACGGTACGCACAGGTTCATCGAATCGCTCCTGAGTAGCGATGGTGTTATCAATGTCTTGCTTGTCAAAATCTTTGAAATATTCATCCATTAAACGCAAACGTTCACCGGGGTCATCATCACCATAAAAGAACACTTTAGCGTTGGACGGATGATAATAAGTCTCATGGAATTTTTTAAATTGATCGTAGGTCAAATCCGGGATTACTTCAGGGTCACCACCGGAATCATTACCGTAGATCGTTTCTGGCATAAGCGCCTGCTCGGTATA
>DAOTXB010000368.1:0-1877 GCA_034435575.1 Anaerolineae bacterium | reverse complement strand
AGCACGCGCAAATGTTGAAGTCACTGCGGAAGTGACACCGGAAGCCACACCAACGGCAGAATCGGGTGATTAGCCTACGCCGAGAATCTGCTATGGGCAAAATCCCCGTGGCTGGCTACACTCAAATTGATCAATTTTGACCAGGCGAATGTTGCACAGGACGATATGACCAAAATTTTACGCTTGCTATTCATCATGCTGATTATGTGCGTCGCGCTGACGATACACCCTGTTGAGATTGCCCATGCACAAGTGCCCGATAACGCACCACCCGCGCCTGTGCTGGATGTCACGCAAGATAATGTTACCGTGTCGTTCTTCTTCGATAATTTGGCACAGGGGACTGTTGGTGTTGTGCGGGTTACGGGTGATAGCCTGACCGAAGTACGCGGGCGCTTTCTGGACGCGATTATTGAATTTATCCCGACGGACGACGGTTATTATGCCCTCCTCGCCACCAGCATCAGCCAGACCGCGCGCACCTACATTCTTGATGTCGTCGCCTTGCGTGGTGAAGGTGATAGCGTGACATTGGCGCTTGATGTGCCTGTAACCGTAGGACCGTTTATCAGCGAGACGATCACCGTGCCGGAAACACGCAGTTATCTCGTTTCGCCGGAGATCGAACGTGCCGAATTTGCCCGTCTCGATTCAATCGTTGGCACTGTCACCGAAGAAATTTTGTGGGATGATGCCGGATTTGCCTTCCCCATTGCCAGCGAATTGACCTCACCATTTGGATCATACCGTGTGTTCAACGAAACGACAGAAGCCCGTCATACCGGATGGGATTTACGCGCTGGTGTCGGTATTCCGGTGATGGCGATGGCATCCGGTCGGGTCGCGTTCGCCGGTTTGCTGGATATTCGCGGGAATCATGTCATTATCGACCATGGTTACGGCATATTTTCGGGCTATTCGCACTTTTCACAGGTACACGTCACACAGGGGCAAACGGTCAGCGCGGGGCAGGTTTTGGGCACGGTGGGCACAACCGGACGCAGTAGCGGGGCACATCTACACTGGGAAATGATGGTCAACGGCTATTTTGTTGATCCGGTGATCTTCACAGAATTGTGGTTGCCACAACCCTAGTCAAGCACATTATTCTTCATTGTCGCCAGCATCCGCTAGCGCGGTGAAGCGCATAAACGCACGTTCTTGCGGGGTCATATCCACCGGATACTCGGTTTCATCATACGCTTCCAGAATGCGATAGCCCTCTTTGATGTATCCGCGAATCGTATGCAGGCTAATTCCCATTTCATCAGCGGCAAGGTGCGCGGGCATCCCTTCCACCACACACAATTTAATCGCCTGACGGATGCGGTCAGTGAGTTCTGGATATTCGCGTTGTTCCGGCAATACTGAGGCGTGGAACACCCGTGTATTGAACAGATCACGACAGGCACGGGCGACACCGGGCGTAACCACAAAATCATGATCCAGCGCAAACACCAGCGCCCATGCGATTTTTAGGCGTGCTTCTTGCTTGAGCAAATATGCTCCAGCACCAGCATTTGCCGCCGCGTTCACCTTATCCGGCGCGACAAATTGTGTTAGGCACACCACCATCACCTGTGGAATCTGTTCGCGCAAGCGGGCAACTTCGGTATAGATGGCTTCGGGCGTGTCAATATGTGCAACATCGAGGATGACGATGTCCGGTAATTCTGCTGAAGGTGTGCGGTTGATATAGTCCCACATTAAAGCGGAAGATTCTGCAAGGTAGGTCACACGGGTTCGCCTATCCCAGGCGAGGTAACTGTTCACCGCCTGTAGCGAATAGAAGTCCGTATCCAAGACCAAAACCTTCAGGTTCAGGTTACCAATTCCTGACATCGACCATTGGCTTTCTGCTGATTTGGATTGGGCGC
>DAOTXB010000367.1:0-8405 GCA_034435575.1 Anaerolineae bacterium | reverse complement strand
CACATAGGGTTGATTCTAGAAATGGGATTGCGCTGTCACTTGTTGCAAGAAAGATGCTAGCAAATACGGTGAACAGAATACCGAAAATCAATAATAGAATGCCTAATTTTGTCATGAATATCTCGTCTCGATGGTTAAAGGCGGTGTTGTATGATTATATTGTTCCGAATGATAACTCGACTATATGCCAAACTGCTGATTGAGCAAATTTGTCATTGCGACAAACTACAAAATTAATCTAATGGAGATTTGATTATAGTCTACCGTATTTTGCGCGGAAACTTCAAAATATGAGTCCCATGTGAGACATTATGGTCATTATGCCGTTTATATTCCGTCGCATCATGGTATGCGTTATACTCATTTGCGAAAAGATTATCGAGGAGAAATTTGATGGTAAATTCCATTGAAGAGAAACGTGAACTTGATGCAATCCTCGCGCCGAACAATATTGCCGTTATCGGCGCTACCGAAAAAGAGGGTAGCGTTGGGCGGACAATTTTAACCAATTTGATTACAAATCCCTTCGGCGGGACGATTTTCCCGGTTAACCCCAAACGTCCGAATGTGCTTGGCATTAAGGCATATCCAAGTATTTTAGAAGTGCCGGATAAGGTAGACCTCGCGGTTATTGTTACGCCCGCGCGAACGGTTCCGGCAATTATCGAACAATGCATTGAAGCGGGTATTCCCGGCGCAATTATTATTTCAGCAGGATTTAAAGAAGTTGGTGAAGAAGGCGTTGCTTTAGAACAACGTATTCTTGAGCTTGCACACGGCAAAATGCGTGTTGTTGGTCCAAATTGTTTGGGTGTGATGATGCCTCTGCGTAATTTGAACGCAACTTTTGCTGGCTCGATGGCACGTCCGGGTAATGTGGCGTTTATCAGCCAGAGTGGGGCAATCTGTACGGCAGTGCTGGACTGGAGCTTCGAGGAAAACGTTGGCTTTAGCGCGTTTATTTCTATCGGCTCGATGTTGGACGTGGGCTGGGGCGATCTTATCTATCATCTCGGTGATGATCCGAATACGCGCAGTATTGTCATTTATATGGAGAGTATCGGAGATGCGCGGTCATTTCTCTCTGCCGCGAAGGAAGTATCGCGCACAAAGCCAATTATTGTGATTAAGGCAGGACGTACGGAAGCCGCCGCGAAAGCCGCCGCATCTCATACGGGTTCCTTGACCGGAAGTGATGAAGTCCTTGAGGCGGCATTCCGTCGTAGTGGGGTACTCCGTGTAGATCGTATCGAGGATATTTTCTACATCGCGGAAGTGTTGGCGAAACAACCCCGTCCAAAAGGGAACCGCTTAACAATTGTGACCAATGCTGGCGGTCCCGGTGTGCTGGCAACTGATGGACTGATTATGGGTGGTGGCGCACTAACGGAGATTTCTGAAAGAACCATGAATGAGTTGAATAGTTTCTTGCCCGGTGCATGGAGCCATAACAATCCGATTGACATTCTGGGTGATGCTGACCCTGAGCGGTATGCTAAAACACTTGAAATGGCGGCTAATGATGAAAACTCCGATGGCTTGTTAGTCATTTTAACGCCACAAGACATGACTGACCCTACGCAAACAGCCGAGCAATTACGACCCTATGCGAAAGTGACGGATAAGCCGGTACTAGCAAGTTGGATGGGTGGCGCGGATATTGCGGCGGGTGAACGGATCTTGAATCGGGCAAATATACCGACATTTGCTTATCCTGATACTGCGGTACGTTTGTTTAATTATATGTGGCGATATACTTCGAACTTGGAAGCGCTTTACGAGACACCTGTTTTACCGCGTGATACAGATATTGATGCGCCCAACCGTGAATTAGTGAACGAGATTATCTCGTCGGCACGCGAAGCAGGACGGACTATCCTCACTGAAGCAGAATCCAAGCAAATTTTGGAAGCGTATGATATTCCAACCACGCCGATGTCTATCGCAACGAGCGAAGATGAGGCTGTTTCTGCCGCTGATGAAATGGGCTATCCGGTGGTCGCGAAGATCCATTCGTTGACGATTACACATAAAACTGATGTCGGTGGGGTCATTCTAAATCTGGAAACGGCGGATCAAGTCCGTGAGGCATTTAATCAGATCAAAGCTTCTGTTTCAGACAAAGCTGGTGCTGAACATTTTGATGGTGTTTCTATCCAGCCAATGGTGAAATTGGATGGTTACGAAATCATTATTGGGAGCAGTATCGACCTACAATTTGGTCCAGTGTTGCTATTCGGCACAGGGGGTTCTTTAGTAGAGGTGTTTAAGGATCGTGCGCTCGGTTTACCCCCGCTCACGACGACACTTGCACGACGTATGATGGAACGAACTAAGATCCACGAGGCTCTGCAGGGTGTTCGCGGACGTGACCCGGTTGACCTTGCAGGATTAGAAAAGCTGATGGTGCGTTTTAGCCAGATTGTGGCAGAAAATCCCTGGATTGCGGAAATGGACATCAACCCATTACTTGCATCACCGGAACGTTTGCTCGCGTTGGATGGTCGGGTGGTGTTGCATCCATCAGACATGGCTGAAGAAGATTTACCGCAATTGGCAATTCGTCCGTATCCGACCCAATACATCGGCACCCACTATTTTGATGATACACAGGTCACATTCCGACCCATTCGTCCGGAAGATGAACCATTGATGGTCAAATTCCATGAAGGATTATCTGCGAAAACAGTCTATATGCGTTACTTCTCGCCATTGAAATTACAACAGCGAGTTGCTCATGAACGTTTATCACGCATTTGTTTTATTGATTATGATCGTGAGATGGTGCTTGCGGCTACACGGCGTAATGAAGAATCCGGTGATACTGAAATTCTTGGTGCAGGGCGCTTGACCAAATTATACGGCAAGAACGAAGGTGAATTTGGTTTAATGGTTGGCGATCATTTTCAAGGACAAGGGTTAGGGCGTGAAATATTATCCCGTTTAATTGACATTGGTCGTGCGGAGGGTCTTGATGCCATCATCGGGTATATTTTGCCGGATAATGGTCCTATGCGTAAGATCTGTGAAGATGAAGGGTTTAATGTGCGCGACAATGGTGACAACTCGCTAAAAGTGACGCTAGAACTGTAAAATCGTAAGCAGAAATTCATCAGTTAGAACCCGTAAGACACCCATCAAAACGATGGGTGTCTTTATTTTTGCATTAATAAACTTGTGTCAAAACTGGCGCATATGACATTCGTCATATTTTTGCGATGATATATGTAAAATTCCTTGACTCATTATTCTTTAATGTTATATAGTATATGTAATGGCAAATGAAATATATTTTTGTGCAAATTATACTTAGGCAATTGTATACTACGCCGTACCGGCGAGCTGAGGGGGCTATCGTCGGTTCCACACATCATCCAATCAATAAATCAAAACGTTGTGTAGAACCAGATTAGGGGTCAAGGGAACAATCGCATGTTTAAGTCACAAAGAATTAATATTATTCATAACAAATATTGGGATTCTGTACGTCACTGGCACGAAGAATCAGAGCCTTACGCAAGTGGTGAACAATTACAAGATGCATTATTTGCCGGGTGGGAATTAGATAAAATCGTTTTTCGTACTGAGCATAAATTACAGCATTCAGGACGACACATTGTGTTTTTCGTTGTTGTTCTATGGAAAGATGGCGAACAGTGTAATATGCCGGTTCTAGTAAATCCGTATATTGAGCGTCTACTGGCAAACAAAAGTGTGCATGTCATCAACGTAGAGCGTCGTCAGAATACTATTGAAGAATCTGCACAAAGATTTGCAGATGAGACGCCACTAGAATTGCATTACACACAAGAAGTTGCACATATCGGTTAATCAGTGATGTGATTGAACATCACAGCGCAAAATCAATATTTCTTTCATGCAAAAGTCCGTGTAAATACGCGGGCTTTTGTGTTTTTCTGGTTAGTTATTGTGATCAAATATTTTTTAATAGATGATAATTTTGCTATCCGCATATACACTACTCTGTGTGAGTAAAAATGATGTGGATAAAAATAATGCGAAGAATAATACGATCTCTATTGAATCTAAATGGAAATGGAAAACATCCCCCTAAAGATGTATTGATCCAACAAGTACGCTCCGGCAACAACTCCCTTGCGTTGAGTGCCATCAAGCATTTACGGGATGCACTTTATTTGCAAGATGGCTCTATGCATGATGTTGATCTTAGTCATGCCAACCTCAAAGGGGCACGTCTGGCGCGGGCAGAACTGCAACGGGTGAGTCTTATTGGGGCAAACCTCACGAAATGTTATCTTGGTGCGACCAATTTGACTGAGGCGACTTTAGTACAAGCGGTATTGCAGGAAGCGAATCTTCGTGAAATTCAATTGTCGGGCGCAGATTTAACCAATGCGGTGTTACGTGGCGCGCATCTGGCACAATCAAATCTTGAGCGATGTACGCTGGTGAATGCGGATCTTTCAGAAGCAAATTTGTGGTCAGCAAACCTTCGCGGGGCAAATTTGACCGGTGCCGTGTTGTCTCAAACTAATGTGACCAACATTGCAATGGATGAAATGACACGCTTACCCGATGGCACAGTATGGTCGCCTGATACAGATATAACGCAATTTACGGGTTGAGTGTGTGATGCGTATTTAATCAAATCCACATTAGATTTTCCATCTCAGTGCATGTACAATTGACTGCAAAATAAACTATTTTCTTCATTCAATAAGGAGGTATTAACCTTGCCTGTTGTTGTATTTACACGCAGTACACCTGATACTGCCGCCAAAGTTGAGGTGGACGGAGACGGCAACGTGACCTGGGGAGATGCGGCGACTGTCGTAAATCCATGGGATGAATATGCACTTGAAGAAGGCATTTTGCAGGCGAAGAACGGCGCTGATAAAGCTACTGTGATCGCTATTGGTTCAGATATGCACAATGACGCGCTTAAGCACAGCCTTGCTATGGGGCTGAATGATGCAGTTCGCATTGAAGATGAGGCGCTAGACTCAACAGATGGGTTAGCCTATGCCACCGCCGCCGCCGCCGCTGTCCACAAAGTTGGCGATGTGGATCTGGTAATTTTCGGTAAAGAGAGTGTGGATGTAGGGACTGACCAGCATACTTATATGACCGCGCGCAAACTTGGCTGGACAATGCTCAGTTATGTGTCACAAATTCTTGAAGTTGATTATGAAGCGAAGACGATCAAAGTAGAGAAGATGCTGGAACAGGGTAAGCAAGTTGTCACGAGCAAGCTCCCTGCCGTAATCAGCGTGATGAAAGACATCAACGAACCCCGTTACCCGTCATTTATCGGTATCCGCAAAGCCAGTAAAGCGACGATTCCGGTGTGGTCATTGAGTGATCTTGCCATTGACGGCAGTACGAAGAAAATAGAAACCACTGCCTTCAACAATATGCCTGTGCGAGATGTACAGGTCGAGATTTTAGAGGGTGAACCAGCGGAGCAAGCCGCGAAGCTGGTCGAGAAATTATTGGAGGAAAAAGTCCTGTGAGTGCTGTTTACGTCTGGATTGAAACATTTGAAGGCAAAGCTAATCCCACAAGCTGGGAAGCGTTGGGCGCTGGGCGAACACTTGCGGATAGCTTTAGTGTACCGCTGGTCGCGCTTGTATTTGGTGATAATGCATCTGCTGTGGCGGGTGACGCGGCAACATATGGCGCGGATAAAGCCATTATCAGCGAAGATGGTTCACTTGCGAGTTTTCGCTTAGAACCGTATGCGGCACTATTGAGCAAACTTGTACAGGATAATGCGCCGAACGCTGTTGTGGCGGTGGGCACAAGCCGGGCACGGGAACTATTGGCGGCTACTGCGGCGGATACCGATTCTGGTATGCTGGCAGAGGCTTTAGAGCTTGCAGTTGATGGTGACGTTGTAAAGGTTGTCCGTCCCGTTTATGCAGGTAAGTTGTTGAGCGATGCACAGAGCGCCGGCGACGGTACGGTATTCTTAACCATTCGCGGACGTGCATTTAAGGCGAATGAACCCAATGATGGCGCATCAGCCGATGTAGAAACCGTTGATGCAGTACTTGCGGAAGATGATATTGCGAGCAAAGTTGAATCATTTGAAGCAGAAGTCGGTACGGTGAACCTGACTGACGCGGCGATTATTGTCTCCGGTGGTCGTGGTATGGCGAATAATCCTAAAGATGCACCGGGTGATGCTGATGACGCGACGATCTGGAAAGCGCAAGATGGTTTTGAACACGTGATTAAACCCCTCGCGGATGTGCTCGGTGGGGCAGTTGGTGCCAGCCGTGCGGCAGTTGACGCTGGCTATATCCCATATGCACATCAGGTCGGTCAGACAGGTAAAGTTGTTTCTCCTGATCTTTACATTGCTTGCGCGATTTCTGGGGCTATTCAGCATCAAGCCGGTATGCGTACTAGCAAGGTGATTGTGGCGATTAACAAAGATGCAGAAGCGCCAATTTTCAAACTAGCGAGTTATGGCATTGTCGGTGATCTATATGATGTTGTTCCGGCACTGACCGAAGAACTCAAAAACAAACTCGGCAAATAAACCGGATTAAAGCAAAACCAAAAGACGAGTCATAACCGACTCGTCTTTTTTCTTACCATTTGCACTTTTGCTCGATGTAGTTTAATCGTTTTCTGCGATGAAGTTGAGAATGAGCGCGGCAACTGCACCGGGCACCCACCCTGCGAGTGTAAGCGCTAAGACGATCAACATAGTTCCACATCCGCGATCAATAACCGCAAGTGGTGGGAAGATAATGCATAAAATTGCACGTCCACAACCCATGTGTAGACTTTTCCTTTCCTTGATGTTTCTTACTATAGAGTATACGTGATTTCACCCTATATGGTTGTATCTTCATAGGTTTTCTTCAAGAAATGGTACGATCAAATCGGTGATTCTGCTGACACTATCTGGTGTAAAGTGCAAACCATCAAATGAATAGGTATAGCCATTGCGCTCGCGCTCCGCTTCATATGCATCCCAACCATTTGCCGAGCGCCTGCCGATGGTGTCGATAAATTTAAGACTGATGGGCGGGCGGTCAACCATCTCTTCTGGTTTTGGATTGAAATGTGGCTGTAAGTCCAACACAGGGATGTTCATCGAACGGGCAATATCTGCCGCCTTTGCATTATAGTTCTGCTTTGATCTCACGACTTCTGCATTATATTCTGCTGGTGCTAAACCCATAAGCGTATGTATGTGATTCAAATGGAGTTTGGTTAACAATTCACGATATGTTTCAACAAACATTGCTGGTGTTACGGCACCATCCTCAGGAATTGCCATTGACTTCTTGTAGTAAGGGCGAGTTGCTGGTTGGCTATATGAGATTGAATCATTCCCGCCAACCATGACAAAGACGGCATCAGGTTCTTTAGCGATAACATCATCATCTACACGACGTAGTAAATTTATTACTGTATTTCCGCCTTGTCCGGCGTTGATAATCTCATGTTCTGGCATTGCTTCCGCGATGGCTGTTACGAAGTTACCGCCATAACCACCCCACGTCAGGCTATCCCCAAAAAAGATAATGCGCATAATGTTGTCCATTCGATTATAATAAGCGTAAAACTATTCTTTAGAGGGGATGAGGTGCGATGTAATTACATTATTCGTCATCGTCGAATTCTACCCAGGGTAAATTATCCTCTTCAAGACCGAGCAAATCGCTCATCATGACTGCGCCTTCATTGGGGCGAGGTAGACGACTCAGATACTTTTCGGTCACAGCGATATTGCTATGCCGTAACAATCGGCTAATTTTTTCTACGGGTACGCCAGAATCATGGAGTGCGCCGGCAACAGAACGGCGTAGGTCGTGTGGTGCAACATGGTCGACTCCGGCATATTTCGCGGCTTCTCCAACGATGAACCAGACACCATCCGGCGACAACCCGTTTTTCGAGACTTTTCCACCCTTCCAGATTCGTCGTACCAATGGGGTGTGAGATGGTGGGCGTTTTTCACCCGGAGCAACCACCTGTCGCCAGCGATCTAATGAGCGAATGACCGGCTTGGGGACATCGATGATCGCAACCTTTCGCCCTTTACCATGAACCTGCAACACGACACGATTATTCTGTACACTGAGGTCACCCCATTTTGCGTTAGAAAGCTCTTCGCGCCGTAGTGCCATTGTGCAGAGGGTGGTCATTACGACATCATTACGGATGCGTTGCGCGGGCGTGTTGGCAATGTCCCGCCCCGCAATCATCAGTACCTGCAGTTGCTCTAGCGATAACCAGCGCCCGGGACGTTGTCCATCCTCTGCTCTGGGTGGCTTAACACGCGCCATCGCCGCGGCAACATAATCATCAATCCATTCAGATTCGGCTAGTAGGTCTGTCAATGTAACGATGGACGCGCGTGCCTGGTCGAGTCCTTGCTTACCATGTCCACGTCGTGAAAG
>DAOTXB010000366.1:0-1725 GCA_034435575.1 Anaerolineae bacterium | reverse complement strand
TGTCTAGCCCCAAGAGTATGTACCAATTCAAATTGGAATTTTCCGACTATGTTTGGCAACAAAGGCATCAGGTGTGATGTACCCCAACGCACTATGCGGACGGTGCGAATTGTATTCAATGCGCCAGTTGTCCAGTAGCTGTGCGATCTTCGGTGAAGTCGTAGCTCCAGACATGATTGATGTGTGTTGCTCGTTGCTTCACATCGCCACCCTCACCGTAGCGACGCTTGTAGGCTGTTCGTTTTGGCTGTTGCAGATCTTCTTGCCGCCAGATGCGTTCAATACATTTGTGATTGACGTGGATACCATCTGCTTGCAGTAAACCGGTGATGAGACGATATCCATACTGCGGATATTGATAAGCATAGTCTCGCACAGTTGTCACTAACTTGGCTATTTCTGATGTCATAACAGGCTGATACCGAAATGTACTCCGTGCAATACCAACTAGGTCACATAGGTCACAGGCACGACGCTCCGACATCTCATGGGCTTCTTTCAGGTAGGACACTGCCCTGCTTTTGTCAGCTACCCGAGCTACTTTTTTGACAGCAAATCTTTCAGCGCATCTATATCTAATACTTGCTCAGCTACAATACGCTTTAGGCGACGATTTTCATCTCCTAGTTCGCGCAGCCGCGCCAGTTCGTCCCGATCCATCTCACCATACTTGTTTTTCCAGTTGTACAATGTGCTTTGGGCAACACCGTAAACTCGACAAATTTCACCCACTGTTTTGCCTGCTTTCAATTCTGCTAGGATACGAATGATATGCTCTTGGCTGTAGCGTTTCCCTTTTTTATTGCTGTTGACCGTGTGATTTGTCCTTTACTTGTACTCATTAAACAGTCCGACTCGCTTTGGTACAAGTTTAGGGGGCAAGGACACCAATTGTATCAAATCAGCCGGGATGATGTGGATTACATCATGGAGACGTTCCCGATTGTCAAGCGCAAGGATATTGCAAAAACATCCGATGAAGAGGGCGAGGGTGGCGAGTACATCACCAAAAATGTCATCTTAGAGATGTACGATCAGATGGCGCAGTTGCCGACGATGGCTGTCCCTGCTCCGAAGGATGAGTCCGCGACGTATGACGTGCCGGATGTGAGTCAGTGGGAGACATGGTTGAATCCGCGTCCGGCTGATGAGTCTGTGGCGCATGGGGAGTGAGGGGAGTGAGTGAGAAAATCAACAAAAAAGACCTGATCGAACGCATCGTCCACCGTACCGGCAGACCTCATGCAGAGGTCGAATCACTCGTAGATGCTACGCTGGAAGAAATTTATGAAGCCCTTAAGCGCGAAGAGAGTGTGTCTCTACGGAATTTTGGCGTGTTCTACATTAATAGTCGGCGTTCCGGTATTGTGTTCAAATTTAATCCGGCGCAACGCTTACGGGCGTTGTTCGGGTGGTCGTCTACATATAAGGGCGATTTGTGAGCGTGTTATGATGTTAGAATAGGCTAACGTGTAGATAATGGAGAAAAGCGATGCTGAATGCCACAACCCGTACTGTCTTTGATGTGATAACCGACTTTCTAGCCACCGAGCCATCCCCACAGGAGATTATTGATTTCTTCTTGCCGGATGATCTGCAAGCACGGCTCGATGAACTGCTCGACAAAAATGGCGAGGGAGAAATCACATTCTCAGAGCGTGAAGAACTTGAGCGTTTTCTGAACGCCAACCAGATGTTTTCTTTGCTGAAAACCAAGATGAAGCT
>DAOTXB010000365.1:0-4281 GCA_034435575.1 Anaerolineae bacterium | reverse complement strand
GTATTACCATCGAAGCGATGGAAGAAATTATGGGAACGAATGGTTTAAATGCCATCCTGAATCTAGCGCAGTTGAGCGATCTGGTTGGTAATTATACTCCAGATAACTTGGAGAAAGCGTTTGACTTTGCTGATTTTACGGCGTTGATGATGGCACTCGAAGACATGTACGGTCCGCGTGGTGGACGTGGTCTTGCCTTGCGTGCCGGACGTGCGACATTTGCTGATGCGTTGCGTGGTTTTGGTGCGCTGGCGGGTGTCGGCGATCTTGCCTTTAAAGTATTGCCCTTGAACGCCAAGCTCAAAATCGGTGTTCCAGCGATGGCAAATATCTTTAACCAGTTCTCTGACCAGATATCAAATGTCTATGAAGAGGGGACAGACCGCATCATCTACACATTGGAGCGTTGCCCGATGTGTTGGGGACGCAAGTCTGATAAGCCCGTTTGCTTTGTAGGGCAGGGTCTGCTTCAAGAGGGCTTACGCTGGGTTTCTGGCGGTCATGAGTTCAAAGTAGATATGTCGACCTGCATCAGTAAAGGTGATGACATGGGACGATACATCATCTATAAGGAACCTGTGAGCTAAACCCGTAGGTATCACAAGTTATTGTATGCCAAATGCTAAACAAGCCCTGATTTTCCGGGGCTTTTTGGCGTTGGGTAACTGTTGTGCAAACGTCGGTTGTCTCGAATTGTCTCAGCACTGGGCTAATGTTACAATTTAGCGCACATTAGAATGTTCACTTTTACGCCTATGGCAACAAAGGATTAATGAAGCCATGCGTTATACGACCTTATTATTTTTCGTTTTGCTGATACCGGCATTTTTATTGGGCGCTTGTAACCTCAATAGTGATGATGCCACCGACGATGATACCAACATCCCATTAGAAACACGACCAAGCGCAGATGGTCAACCTACTGTGACGATCAATTCGCCCCAAAATGGTGACGAGATTGTCGTGAATGAAGAAGTGCTGGTGAGTGTAACCGCTACTGATTCTGTTGGTGTGACACGCATTCAAATGTTTGCGGATAACCGCATTGTGCAGACTGTCTCCTCAGAATCCTCTTCCGGTGATGTTAGCCGAAGCGCATTGATGGCTTATACGCCACGTAATGAAGGCGACCTTGATTTGCGTATTATTGCTTATCGCGGTTCTGTTGCCAGTCAACCGCAAGAGATCACACTTTCAGTGCGTCGTACACAGTCACAGGTGACGGCAACATCTCAATCAAGCACAAATGTCCCGGTGATTGATCCGAATGACCCGACTTGCCGTGCGTTGGTCAACACTAACCTTAATTTCCGTAGAGGTCCTGGAACCAATTACGAGATTATCCGTGTGTTGGGTGCGGGTGAATTGTTACCGGTTATTGGGCGTTTACAGAATAACTCATGGCTACAACTTACCTCCAATACCACCATTGGATGGGTTAGTGCAGGCTTTGTTCAGACATACGGTACACTGTGCGCCAATATCGGCGTTGTCATTACACCAACACCGCTCAATAACCCGACGGCAATACCTACAAACACGCCGATGCCCACCAACACACCGATTCCGACCAACACCTCACCCCCTGCATTGCCGAATCTCGACATCCCAACAATTGGTGGACCACGCACGTTAACAATTCCTAGTGGCGAACCCATAGTGATTGAAGAGTTTGGCGTGACAATTCGTAATCGTGGTGGCGCGATCAATCAGCAATTCGCCAATACTGTACGGATCTCCCCCGGAGATGTTGAATATGATTTAGGGGTTGTCGCCGGGTTGGGGCAAAACGAGAGCATTAATTTGACGGTGAATATTACGTTTGATACACCGGGCACATACACGATGCGCGTGGTTGTTGATGTCGCTGATGAGATTAGTGAAGATATTGAAACGGACAACATTGCCATCATTGAAATTATCGTTGAATAGCCCTCACATTTGCGAAAGATGTGCAAATAATTGAACCGATGTAAAATTAAGCAGGGGCAGACATTTGTCCCTGCTTATATTGTTGTTGGAAGGGGAGCGTCCCTGCTGACGGGGCGTTAGAAAATATGGTATCTGTACCAATTCGCGTCTTGATGATTAATCGTCAACTCAATGTCGCCATTAAACTTAAAAAGGCGTTGGATAAATCCGGTAAATTCCAGATGACTACATTTACCTCGCCATCTGCGGCTTTTGATTACCTCAAAGACAATCCGCAAGATGTGGTGGTCTTAGATTTTACACTCACGGGGATGTCTGGAATTGATATGGTGTTGCGGACACGCGGTCTGCAACCGGATGTGGCGATTATTGCTAGCCCTGCACAGCCCGAAGTGCAATCAGTTGTTCGTGACCTCAACCTTGATGGTATCTCTGATATGCCGACGACAGCGCGACGGTTGAGTGCCATTCTGGAAACCGCATATTCACAAATGCGGGATGCCTTACCTGATACCGCAGAAGCCCCTCCCTATGGTGTAGATTCCGACACCCTCACGATTGAAGCCCCTCATTCTGAACCGTTAGAAGATATTGTGGAGGAAGCCGCGCCGAGTGCGCCACAATTCTCCAGTCTTGATAGTGTGCTTGTCCACGTTGGCGGTTTTGACGAGGAAATCGGGACGGAAACACTCGATGTTGACATGAGCGATGTTGAAAGTTCCGGCACAAAATCTAGCAAAGCTCAAAAACCACCACGTTCTATTGAATTTGTCATAAAGGGCGATTTGGACGGATTGCGTGATCGGGTGACCGGACCAGAGCTTAAGCAACCGTTGGACGATAGCGCGGATGATGCGATTGGGATTTTTCAGAAGATCGCCTCTGAAGAACCACCGGTACCTACCTTTGAGGAGAGCGGTACCGTCGGCGATTTGATGATTGGTGTTGGCGACACTAATTTGCGCGATGTGGTGAAGATTTTGCGCGATAGCCAGAGCCGTCAACCCAATGGTGGCGAAAAAGTACCTGAGATGACCGACGCTGAATTACCATTTTATGGTGACGGTGAAGAGGAAATGGGCGAGAACACCGCCCGTATGGTGCTTCAAAATGCGTTGGCGGAATCTGCGAAGATGGATTATCCGCTAGATGAGATGGTCAGTAATATTGAAAGTCAGGTACCGGAAGAAAAACGTGCTATTCGAGCGGATTTGTCTCCACCGGAATTACTAAGACCGCATGTGGGTGAGCCGGACTTCTTACCGGAAGATTCTGCGGAAATCGCCCGCATGACGCGCCCGGCACCAACAACATTGCCAGAAGCGCCTGCTATTGAAGAATTTAGCGTTGACGCTGATGAGCCAGAAGAATTGGAACAGTCTGACCCGATTACCGCTGATGCACCGGCTCCACCGACAAGTTTGCCAGAGATGCCATTTGAGTCGGACTCCGTGCCAGTTAAAGCGTCTGAAATTACACCAGAAGCTGAAGCGATAGAAGACGTTGAACCGTTAGAAGACCTTCTCATAGACGAAGAACCGATAGAATCTGTAAAGTCTGATGACGATTTACCGCCATTAGATGAGGATCGCCCAGAAACAGGTCCAATCGCTGTTGAGGATGAGCCAGAATACGAAACTGGTTTTAGCACACCAGCGGAAGCCATCGTTGATGAGGTTTCTGACGAAGAACCGGAAGATGAAAACATCGTCGAGCAGATGGCTGACATCATAGAGGAAACGTATGATGATGTTGACGGTGATGACGATTCACCTGTGATTAACGAACCCGAACCCGAACCAGAAGATGACCCGGAATTAGCACGTCTTGCGTTATCGCTCACACAGGGGTCATTGGAACTCTCTGCGGAAGCGACTTTACTAACGCAGGGCGCTCGTGTGATCGCTTTAGCGGGTGATTTACTACGCGAAGATATTGACGATATTAGCGAAGAAATTGGTCATGATTGGGAAGCGTCGGAGAACGATACGCGTATTCGCTTTATCACGTTGAAGGCGACAGGTCAAGAATACTTGATCTATACGCGTCGTACCGAGGATGATTATTCGCTTTCGATGATCTTCGCGAAAAATATGCGCTTGAGTTCGATCCGTCGCCAAAGCGATCAGCTAATTGAGGCGTTATCTAGCGTGCCAGAAGTTCTACCTGTTGCAGATGATGTGGCACAGGCAGAACCTGATGTACAGGAATTAACCGAGCAACTTGAAGCCATTGAGGAAGAAATTACTTCCCACATGGAGGCAGTTGGTGCTACGCCAACCGATCTCATCCCGCAGGTTGATGCTGGACCGTTGACGACCTATACATTTGTCTGGTTGGTTCACGATA
>DAOTXB010000364.1:0-2322 GCA_034435575.1 Anaerolineae bacterium | reverse complement strand
ACGCAAACACCACTCAGTCCTGCGATAATCGATGTCTACCACACAAACGACGGTTTTTTGACTAAAAATACGACATTATGGGCGCTGAACCATGTCACGACACTCAACTTTGAAGGGTTTAGTGAGCCGGGGAACACGATCTTCGCACCCGGAAGTGCTTTTGCCGTCATCTATACCACACCAGCAAATACACCCTTTACCTTAACGGAAGTGGCAGCGCCGTCCATCAGTGATCTCGTCGCGGATGATCTGCAAGCACCACAAACCAACGCCTGCTCTGGCGCACCTGCACCCCGCCTAATGATTAACAGTGGTGCCCGTGTTACGTTTACCGATGGCACTGATCTGAATATTCGCACCGCACCTGCTGGTGAATACATCATGCAAATCCCTGAAGGTACAGAGGTGATGGTAATTGAAGGTCCGGTGTGTGTTAACGAATTCAACTGGTGGAACATTCAACTACAATCGGAAGACGTGACCGTTGGCGGTTGGGCGGCAGAAGGTGACTTAAGCGATTATTATCTGGAACCGTACACAAGCCCGGTGGTAAATACAGACGCTATTCAACAGGTACCGCTTGAACCGACCAATCCACCCCGCGCTGATCTAACCGCTACGCTTGCCTGTGGCAGTAATCCAACTGTAAACTTGTCTGTTGGTATGTTCGTCAATACAGTGACTGATGGCACCCTCGCTATGCGAACGAACATCAACGACACGACCCCCTCACATCAGGTGCCGGATGGTATACTGGCAGAGATCATCGACGGACCACAATGTCGTGGCGGATTACGTATGTGGGTTATCAGTGGCGATGTCAACGGGCAAACGCTCACCGGCTGGGTTGCAGATGGGTATATGAACACAATCTACCTGGCACCGGCTTCCCGTCGCTAAAGAAGCGCGCATAATCTCACGATAAACCTAGCAAACGAACGGATAGCGGATTTCCCGTTGTTCGTTCGTCATTTTGCAGACCTCTTCATTAGTATAATTGTATCGTCATGATCCCGTATCGCCCGAATACTTGTTATAATGCCGACGATACCCGCATCTATTCAGAGAGACTCATCAGTTATGCACATTAGTGAATTGGAAACCCCTGCCGTATTGATCGATATTGACAAAATGACCGCCAATATCAAGCAGATGCAAGCCCATTGCAACGCACTTGGTATTGATTTTCGTCCGCATATTAAGACCCATAAAATCCCTGAGATTGCGCGGATGCAGATGGAAGCGGGCGCGGTGGGGATCGCCTGTCAGAAGGTGAGCGAGGCGGAAATTTTCGCACAGGCGGGCTTCAATGATATTCAAATTCCGTACAATATTGTGGGCGAAAGCAAAACACGAAAATTGGTTGATCTGGCGACGTATAACCGTGTGACCGTCTCCGCAGATCATATTAGCGTGATCGCAGGGTTAGCGGATGCGGCGAAGGCGATGGATATTAATGTGCGTGTACTGGTTGACCTCGGCACACATATTCAACGTACCGGCGCGAAGGCACATGAGATGGTCACATTGGCGCAACGGATCGAAAAAGAAGAACAATTGCACTTTGCTGGTTTGATGGTCTATCCGAGCGATGTAAAAGCTCGTCCAGTGATCCAAGAAGCACTTTCCAGCTTAGATCGTGCGGGCATTGGTGTAGATGTGGTCAGCGGGGGCGGGTTCGGCGCATCGTTAGAAGCAAGTCAAATCCCTGAATTGACGGAAATTCGCGTGGGCACCTATGTTTTTGGCGATTGGCGCTCGGTACAACGTCAGTGGACAACGCTTGAGCATTGCGCCATGCGTGTTGCCACTACGGTGGTCAGCCGCCCCGATGCAACCCGTGCTATTCTGGACGCAGGCGGAAAGACCCTCACGCCCGATCAGGAAAATGGTATATACGGGCATGTCCTTGAATATCCCAAAGCCCGACTTTACAAACTTAGCGAAGAACACGGGCATCTTGACCTTTCAAATTGTGATGAAACACCCGTTATTGGTGAACGCGTCCACATCATCCCTGTGCATACTTGTTTGGTGACGAATATGTTCGACGCGATTTATGGCGTTCGGGGCGAAGAAGTCAAGACAATGTGGCAGGTCGCGGCACGTGGGCGGGTGTGGTGAACGTTAAAGCATTGCCCCCTCAACCCATAGATAAATAGTCCCTTTTTGTAACATTATATGTTCACCATCATATATATTATTACAGATGCAATAACGGGATTTGAGTATGTCTGATGATTTAAAACTGCTATATCGGGATTTTCGGCACGGTATCGCCCCGCTTCGACATGTTCGATTATGGTCGTTGAGCATATTGTC
>DAOTXB010000363.1:0-2811 GCA_034435575.1 Anaerolineae bacterium | reverse complement strand
ATGGGTACACGGGCGGTCTTCGCCACACACCTGCACGAACTCGCCGCGAACGTAGAAACCATCAACACCCAGAGCAATGGAGATAGCCGTGTGGTGAGCATGGTGTCTCTGGTCGATCTGGATCAAGACGACGAGGGTGAAATCGCCCGTAGAACCTACAAAATTGTGCGTGGTGCGCCTGTTGGCACCAGCTATGCGCGGGAAATCGCGGCACGCTATGGCATCAGCTACAAAAAGTTGACCAAACTTCTGCATGAACGTGACATCATCACGCCGGATGACACGCCAGCAGATTCCGCCACGGTGGAATAGTCGCACAAATCATCGCATTGGCTGTACACTGTAGAATGCGAAGCAATCAAGCACCATGAGGGGAAAGCCATGACCGGAATCGACTTCTTACAAGACATCCTCACCATAGATACCGCGTCCAGCGCCAACATCGGTCAGATGATTACGTTTTCCAAAGCAGAGGGCTTCTGGTTGGTGTTATTGCTGATGTTCTGGATGATGCTGTTATTTGGTGGGTTGATGGTCGGCAGACCGGATTCCACCCGTGAACGGCGTATGCCCGTATGGACACGAATCGGGTCATCGGTAGTGCTGGTAATTGCCGCTGGATTATTCTGGCTGTTCCTGCCGGATGCACCAAAAGCCAATATCGTGCTACTCAACGGGCATCAGTTCACAGATTATGCGCTGTTCCTGTTTATTGGCATGACAATGGGCTTAATCGGTGATCTGTTCATGGCAAATTTAATGCCGATGAAACGCCTTCGATTAGGCAACACCGATCCCGTGCTGTTCGGGATGTTAGCGTTCGGTATCGGGCATATCGCCTATATTGTTGGATGCCTGAGCTTGACCACTGTTGATGAGCTTTTCGTCACTACGGGCGGAGAGATGACCGTTGCGATTGTAGTGTGGTGGATTATCGCCGTCATCGCCTGGTTCTTGCTCATTTATATGCCGTCTGGCGATAAAACCAGCCTCCTCCATTATGCCGCGTTACCCTACGCGCTGTTATTGGCGACGACAACCGGCGTGGCGTTCGGCTTATGGCTACAGGATAGCGAATTTTTCTTCGTGGCGCTGGGAGCATTGTTGTTTCTGGTCAGCGATTTAATCCTCGCGATGCGCCTGTTCAACGGATTTAGCTTTCGCCTGATTGATGATGTGGTGTGGCTGACATATGGTCCGGGGCAAATGTTGATCGTGGTCGGAATAGCGTTATTGGGGCTGGGCATTGTGCCAGAGTTTTTAGGATTATAGCCTAGCTTTGTCTGTACATTCGTACACACAAGTTGACATTCCTCCACCAATACCGTATTTTATAAGCATCGTTCATTGATCGTTGACCACCATGTTACCGAATTATCTGATCTACCACAGAATGGAAAAAACCGCGCACCTCTCATCGGTGCGCCCCGCTTAGATTAACACTCTGATAAGACCTTTCACACACACAAAATGTTTGCATCAGAAATCAGCGCGCGTGCCGGATGGTATGCGTTTTTTGATTTCGGACTGGTTACGACTATGCAAACAAGGAGCAACACAATATGTTACAACATCCACGCGTGTGGTATCAAAATTTACCGGAGGGCTTACAGACCTACTTGTTAATCTGGTTCGGCGGGTTCGTCTCGTTGACGGGTACTGGCATGACGACATTTGCGCTGGTGACATGGGCATATGAACAAACAGGCACCGCGACCTCCGTCGCCTTACTACTGTTCTGGGCACGCGGGGCACAGGTGATCGTGAGTCCCTTCGCGGGTGTCATCATTGATCGTTATGATCGTCGTCTTGTCATGTTCGTTAGCGATCTTGGCGCGGCAATATTAACGCTAGTAACGATCTCATTATTTGTAACGGACAATCTGGTGATCTGGCATTTATACGCCCTGCAAGCGCTTACCGGTGTGCTGGATGCCTTCACCCGTCCTGCCTATTCTGTTGTGATTAGCGTACTCGTCCCGCGCAGGCATCTCCCCCGTGCCAATGCGTTGCGGGCGCTCGCGGTGGAATCATCAGGCGTAATCTCGCCATTTGTCGCGGGTCTGGTGCTGGTCACCTTGGGTATGGGCGCGGTCTTCATCATCGACGTTATCACATTCATGATCGCCGCTTATATTCTATGGATCGTGCGCTTGCCCAAATCGCTCCCGATCAGTACAGAAAAGGACGACGCACCAAACGAAACATTCTTACAACAGGTGGCGTATGGCTTTCGTTATATCTTTAAGCGACCAGGCTTGAAGTATCTAATGTTCATTTTCACCGGAATCAACTTCACCGCGACACTCACTTATTTGGGCGTGCTCCCGGCGATGATCCTCGCACGTTCCGGTGGGGATGAACTGGCGCTGGCAACCGTGCAATCTGCGATGGGGTTGGGTGGCTTCATCAGCGCGGGAATCATCAGCGCTATCGGTGGACCGCGTCGCTTGATTCATGGAGCACTCGGCTTTACCGCTGTCTCGTTCATTTTTGGCGATTTTTTGCTCGGCACCGGGCAAAGTACCCTGCAATGGGCATTCGGCGGGTTTGTCGCCGCCATCCTCATCCCGCCCATCGTCACCTCGGAACGTGCCATCTGGCAGAGCAAAGTCCCTAATGCAGTACAGGGGCGCGTGTTCGCGGTACAAACGGTCTTCCGAGAGGGCTTAAATCCTATCGGCTTTTTGCTCGCTGGCTTGCTCGCGGATTTTGTGTTTGAACCGGCGTTCCAACCCGATGGCGCATTGGTAGAAACACTCGGTTGGCTGGTGGGCACGGGTGATGGCGCGGGCATGGGCTTCATGTTCG
>DAOTXB010000362.1:0-2494 GCA_034435575.1 Anaerolineae bacterium | reverse complement strand
ATTGGGTCATCGCCGGGAGGGGCGCTGTTGGTCTGCCGGATACGGAACGCACGCACTTGATCGTAGCCGCCAAAATCAGTCACAGGGTCATCCGTCCAGTTATCAACACAACCAGGCGGGAACGGCGCTATTTCATCATTATCCATTTCGGTACGGCAAGCATTCGTCGCATCACTATATTCGACAATGAAGGTTGGCGATGTAAATGATCCTGTTGGTACTTCCAGCTCCACCACAGGACCCGTCAGGAAGGCTTCAAACTCAGTTAAGCGTGGCTCTCCTGACAAAGATTCCGAAACGCCCGTATCACCATTGAATGGCAATATATCATACAGAATGTATTCATCTGTATTCACGATACCCGTATTGGTGACACGCAAGAGATATTCAAAGTTCTCAGTAGGCAAGCCCTCCGCCACACAGGGAAAGCGCGTGTACTCCTCACCACCATAGACAAATACCGGGCAGTTCGGGTTATCAGGTGTATCCAAATTATTGAAAAACACAAAGTCAAACGTGCCATTCACCCCATCCACACTGCGAATCCATTTTTGCGAACTCATATCCGCGGCTTCGCGCACTTCGTAGCCTGCGTCAATGAAGCACAAATCATCGTCTGGCACACTATCACCATCAAGATCGTCTGTATCTGTCCCTGTGACACCTGATTGACAGAACAGATTAGGCGAATCTGCGGCGATTTCGAGTCGGTTATCGTAAGACCCTGCGGCGGCACTAATCAATACATCCGCCGTAAAGGTGATCGTAATTGTCTTACGTCCTGTTTCGGGTGGCACAAGGCGCAATTCATTTGGATCACCAGGTGGTGGAACAGTTAGACCGTTTGGATTACATGATCCTGTACAGTCGATGATAGTGCCTGTCGTTGGCACATCTGTGTCATCCCAATAGAACCGCAAGCGGTCGCGCGTCTCGCCCCCAATCGTGACATCATCTTCGAACACGAGACGCGGCGCATTAAGCACATCTCCCGCATCTGTATTGCTGATGCTGACGCTATTCCAACCCGTGACATCATCAAAATCTAACCCCGGCGGCAACACATCTTGAATCACGGGATCAATCAAATCGCCCGATGCCTCTTCAGTGAGGTCAACCGTCAACGTGAATTGAATAGGTTGCAAAACGTTGACCTGCGACGGATTCGCCTGCTTGTTGACCGTAATATTCGCAAAGCCAACCGGGTCATCACTGGTGACAATATCTGTACAAGCCTGCCCATTTTCTGCTGGCAACGCATTTCCGTTTTCGTCAAGCGGATTCGCTGAACCATCAACACAATTTTGATAATCACGGAAGCCAGACCCATCGTTGTAAGGGTTCGGAACACCCGCAACAGGTGGGTTAAATTCACGGATAATAAAACGCATTGACCCATTGTTGGTGAAGGCAAAACCCGGCGGAAGGGGGTCGTTAAAAACCCAGCGCACACCTGTAATGATATTGGTGGTATCTGCCGTTGCCCCACCGTTGCCAACACCGGGGAAATCACCGCCTGCACTCGTCCACGTCTGCCCCGTACCATCTGCATCGGGCGTGAGTGATACCCATGTTGGCGCGGTGTTTTCGGGGTCAGGCGTGGTCGTATATTGAAGTGTCGCCGTAATCGTATTGTCTGCCCATTGCCCACTAGAAATAGACGTGACGCTCGTGATGGGCAAGTTATCAGGCGAAACTTGTGCTACAGGTAAAAAGTCAGTTATTGTGTAGCCTGTAACTGTGGTGTTAGCCCCGCTCAAGTCCAAACCAATGCCAAAGGTACTCGTACCATCGGAATCACCCGGCGCAACAGGGGCGTTGCCAGGACCTGTTTTAGTGAGCGATCCGTCAACATCGGCTGTTGGCGGTGCGATCTGATCGTTGACAGTATTACTCGCACAAGGTGGTTCACAGATACCCGTATCCCCATCGTCCACATTTGATGCGAAGGCTTGTGCAACATTATCAATCACCGTATCAATAGGAAAATCCCCTGCGGGAAATTGGAGCGTGTAACTTACCGTGTAACACCCAGCCGACGGTGGATAAGGATTCGGGCTTACATCCCAACGAATCGTATCATTTATGCCATCTGTTGCACCATCTGGCAATAAATCTTGTAGTGTGCCGCCACCCAAATCAGTAACAGTTGCACCGGGCGGGAAGCGGTCAAGCACATACGCATTTTCAAGCGAAATATTCCCAACCGTCGTTGCAGGACATACTCGTACTTCATAAGTCGCTTGCCCGCCGGGAGCGGGTGCAACACCTGATGGTGAAGTTTGGTTCTTGCTGACATCCCATTGTTCGGTTGGTGCTTCAACCACTAAGTTAGGCACATTCGCTTCAGCCCTATCAGCAGACGTCGGTGTACCATCTACGTTGACCGTCCCTGTGACGGTGGCTGGAATCGTTTCATCACCTGTCAAGGTATCAAGAATGGTCACCCGCACCCGCGCCTGTGCCGATTCGCCACCATCAAATACAGGGTTTG
>DAOTXB010000361.1:0-2129 GCA_034435575.1 Anaerolineae bacterium | reverse complement strand
AAAAAAAAACCCAGCCAATAGCGCATATCGTCGGCGGTAAAATGTCTCCTCACAGTGAACTGTCCACGCCATCAGGAAAAATGCGGCTGTCCCTGTGAAAGCGAATGTCAGCGGAATCTCCAGATCACCGATTCGTGTCCAATAGCCGAAGTGTGGATATAATGCCCACAATGCCGCCGCAACCATGCCGATTCTTCGGGTGAACAGACGTGATCCGAGGATATAGGTGGCAACGATACTGCCAATTTGCAAAAATGGAATCACCGCGCGGGCGGTATGGTCATTAATTGCACCGGCAATGATCTGTGTATAGGCATATTGCAGGGGTAAAAATTGCGGATAGTAACCAATATCTGCGGGGATATAACCGGCAAGCGTGTAGATTTTGGCTTGATAACCATAAACCCAGATTGGGTCCCATGCCCCAAACAGTAAAAATGATGTCAGCACCCAACGCGAAACAGTCGCCACGACAATCAACGCTAGTAGGAGCTTTTCATCAATATACAACGGCACACGGACATAACTACCATCATCCGGCACAGTGCGCCATTTGCGCCATGCCAGCGCAACCCCAATGCACGCAAGTATGACCGTGCCTATCAGGATATTTGCCGAAGTCAACAATGCTTGTCCACCGACATCATCCCCGATGAACGCTTGCATAGGGTTGAGGGTTTCGCCCGCATTTGGATCATCATTCATACCCAGCGTACCCAATACAAACATCCACACCGTCAACAACGCCGGACCAAACGCCAGCGCACACATCGCCACCAGCGCACGATCACGCCAATCACGACGGGGCAAAATCAGCAGTGTATATGGAACACCAAGCCCCAGAATAACCCAGAGCATCGGCGGGAGCGCGACCAGCGTCGCAGATAACCAATCAGGCACGGACAATACACCTCACTGTGTCAACAGCTACGATCAAAAAGCGCGCTAAGTGTATCGAAACTTGCGCGTTCTGTCTGTATCAACTGATGCAACCGTAGGGCAATCATAATTTTGTGTACTTTTGAAAAGTGGTGCTAGGGTTCAAAGCAGAACTTCGATACACTACATACACATTATTTTGATAACCCAGACTCAATAAGGATATTGCGCGTGGATACAATAAATGTCACTGTTTGGAACGAGTTTCGCCATGAGAAGCAGAATGACACCGTGAAAGCCATCTACCCGGATGGGATACACACCGTCCTCGCAGACGGATTGCGTAAGAGCGGGTTTACTGTGCGGACGGCAACATTAGATGAACCAGAACATGGGCTGACCGATGCAGTGCTAGAAAGTACCGATGTGCTCACATGGTGGGGGCACAGGGCGCACGACGATGTCTCTGATGAGATTGTTCAGCGTGTACAAAAACGCGTGTTAGATGGGATGGGATTGATCGTCCTGCATTCCGGGCATTTCTCCAAGATTTTCAAAGTATTGATGGGCACAACCTGTGATCTTAAATGGCGCGAAGCCGGTGAACGTGAGCGTTTATGGGTGGTGGAACCCGGTCATCCCATTACAGAAGGTGTAGGTGAATATATTGAACTCGAACACGCAGAGATGTATGGTGAACGCTTCGACATTCCTGCACCGGAAACACTTGTGTTTATGAGCTGGTTCGAAGGTGGCGAGGTCTTTCGGAGTGGCTGTTGCTATACACGGGGCAAAGGGCGCATCTTCTACTTCCGTCCGGGTCATGAAACATATCCGATCTATAAAAATCCAGAAATTATGCGCGTGATCGCGAATAGTGTGCGTTGGAGCGCCCAGCCGAAATCTGCTCCTGTGAGCTTCGGGAACAGAAAACCCCTCGAAACAATCAACCCGAAATAAAATTGTCATCTTTGTATGGTGGGATGTAATGAAAACGACAAAACGCGGTTATGTCCCACCCTGATCTTAGGACTTTGGCTTTGATCTTGACCTGCCTCGCCCCTTTTCAGATGTAACGTTCCAAGAATATGAGTCTCTATAGCATACATTAATTCTCGGAGGAGGCGGACGGACCGCACCACCTCGAAATCCGCGTTCGCAGTGACCGCAATAAGCACAGTTCCGGAAATCTGGTGCGCTTCAAGCAACTCGTCGTGGATGGTGAATATGATCTGCACACGATTGACTAT
>DAOTXB010000360.1:0-2003 GCA_034435575.1 Anaerolineae bacterium | reverse complement strand
CCCAACGCTACTCCGATTCGATCAACTACGCCCCGATGTACAAGCGCGAATCACATTTGAGATCGGGAATCGATATGATCGCCTGCGCGATTGGTTAGATGATTACATACAAAATAAGCAAACTGAAGAAACAATTGTGCTCGATCACTTCTGGAGTCGGTTGTTTGGCGAAATATTGTCCCAAGAGGGATTCGGGTATCACAATGATTTTGATGCGGCGAGTGTGGCATCGAATATTATTGACTCCGCACGAAAGTTTCGTAGGATCATTGATGATAGCCATGCGGCTAACCCTGAAAACAAATCCTTAGCGCAAGAATATGTGGAAATGGTTGCACAGGGCATCATCGCCGATCAATATTTGCGTAGTTGGCGCATTGATGAGGAGGATAACGCGGTCTTGCTAGCGCCAGCTTACACATTTTTGATGACTAACCGACCTGTTGATTATCAATTCTGGATGAATGTAGGTGGGCGGGGTTGGGCGGAACGTCTGTATCAACCGTTAACAAACCCTTATGTTCTGACGCTGGGCTGGCAGGCACGGAAAAATCGACAATGGCGCGATGAGCATGAAGTCGACGTGAGTCAGGACGCGCTCTATAAACTGTCCTTAGGGTTGATCCGTCGGTGTGGTAAAAATATCTATCTGGGGTTTAGTGAATTAGGCGAACAGGGATTTGAGCAACGCGGTGAACTCCTTAATGCGATCCAACGCATGTTACGGCGGTTAGCAGAATAAAAAACAGCCACCCTATTTGAGATGGCTGTTTACGAAAGACTTGATTACGAGTGGTTTAGGGCTAATCAACCACTGTGATAGTAATTGTCATTCCCTGACCAGCTTGACCGTTGAGAATTGGAGTTGCACTCAACGTATATTGACCGGCAGTAAGGTTCGCGTTGTGATAATTGCCTTCGTCATCTCGCCAAATTGAATACGGTGCGCCTAATTCAAGGAATGTATCTCCATTTGCGCTCACTTCGACCTGATGGACATTTCCACTGATGTCTGCACGAACATTGATATTACGCGTCGGCAGTTGTGATAGCGAAATCGTAGCGCCATTGGGCAATGCCCCTATCGGTTGATTAGTGTCCGCATTAATCAGTGTAAAACCGGTTACTATAGGCAAGCTATTATCAACAACTACCGGCGGAACATTTACATTGCCATCAGTTACGGGCGGAACATTTCCACCACCCGTGTTATTGTTCACCTGCGGGATTTCAACAACAGTCTGTGACGTTACAGGTGCTTGTACAACACTTTCAACAAACGTTACGGTGATCGATAAACTATCCCCTGCATCACCTTGTCCGCTGTTTTCGGAGTATGGCACCGCATTGAATGTGTAGGCACGAAGTTCTGGTGTCCAGCCAAAATAGTTATCTCCATCATTCGACCAAATAGCATATGGCGCATAGCTCTCGGTTACCGTGTTGCCATCATAATTTACCACGACACTTTCTACATCACCGCTAGTCTCCACTTTGATGTTGAAGTTACGGGTTGGCAATGTTGCTAGGTCAATGACGCTATTATTACTCAAGATGCCGATTGGTTGGTTAGAATTTGCATCAATCAAGACATACTGCGTTATGTTCATGTCGGTGACTGGTGACGGTGTCTCCTCAACAACGACTTCATCTATAAAGAGAACAGTGATTGACAGCATATCGCCTGCACTACCGCGTCCTCCGTTACGGGTATAAGGTGTTGCTTCGAAGGTATAGGCACGGAGTTCTGGTGTCCAATCGTAGTAATCACCATTATTGTCTGAGAAAGCGGCGTAAGGAGCGGCATTTTCGACACGATTAGTCGTATCGTAGCTAATTGCAACACTTTCGACATTCCCTTGAGTCTCGATAGCAATATTCAGATTGGATGTAGTCAATTCTGCCAGGTTGACAACATCACTATCGTTCAATTCCATGATTGGTTGGTCAGTGTCCGCGTTCATCAAGACAAATCGATCAACTTGCACTTCTGGTACCTGTGT
>DAOTXB010000359.1:0-8799 GCA_034435575.1 Anaerolineae bacterium | reverse complement strand
TTGATAACACAAGCTCACAACAGTAATGGTGTCTGTCATCTGATAATCCTCCATTGATCGTTGGACATTGCACAAGGTTTGTATAGTATTTGAATTGTGTGCGAGATTTCAAACATATGCAACGATTCTTATATAATTTGTGTCTAAATAAGTATACGACACAAACGAGTTTGTAATGAGGAATCCATGATTTACCGTATACAGTATCCACAGAAAATTAGGGGACTGTTTCTCCTGCTCATGACATCGTTGCTGATGATTAGCGGGATGAGCATCATCCAAACCGAAGCACAAACCACCGCTTCCGCTGTCGTCACAGCCAATCACCTCAATGTGCGCGATTATCCCAATCATTTGACGGGTAACATCATCGCACGCATCGGGCAAAACGAGGTCTACATCGCCACTGCACAGAGTAGCATCAATCATTGGTGGCAACTGCGCCTGAGCGATGGACGGTTAGGCTGGGTCAACGGCAACTATATCACCGTCTATAACGGACATCTCGCGCCAGTCATCAACCCGGGACAAGTTGCGCCACCCATCCAAACAACAACCGCCACGGTCACCGCAAATCATCTGAATGTGCGTCACATTCCGAATCCGTACACAGGCACGATCATCGCCCGTGTCAGCCAGAATGAGGTTTATACGGTCATTGGGCGTAACGCAAATGCGAGTTGGTGGCAATTACGCCTGAATGATGGACGGTTAGGCTGGGTCAATGGCAATTATATCAGCCTTGCAAATCCGGGAATCGTACCCATTACCGATAATTCCCTGCCGAACCCGCCCGCAGTCACCACAACCGGCACCGTCACCGCATATTTCCTGAACGTCCGCACCGCACCGAGTGCCCTTCATGGTTTACGCATTGAGGTCATCGCCAATGGGCAGGTGTTTGAAGTGGTCGGACGCAACAGCACCAATACCTGGTGGCAGATTCGCCTGAATAATGGTGGGCTTGGCTGGGTCAGCGGATATTACTTTAACGTGGTCAACGGTCATCTGGTGCCGGTCATCCTATAGGTGACGTAACCGTTACAGATCATCCACCGATAAACGCGGCAGAATGTAGACCACCGGTTCTTCATAGGGATGTGCCTGCTGGATCGCCTCAACCACTGCACGGGCGTTCTCGCGGGCACAAAACGTCTCCACGCGCCATTCATCCACCGCGTTGATCGCGTTCTTCCCACCGATGTGTGGATTCGCGCCTTCATCTGGCTTAAAGCGTCCAACTCCAGCATTGGTGAAAGCGCAATGTGTGTAATGCCCGACAATACCACCACCAGCGGACGAAATCGCGTTGAGCACATCTTCCAGATTTTCTTCCGGCACACCCGTCGTGATATACACTTCTTTAAAATTCATAGTATCTGTTCCTTGTTGGCTTGATTAGTTCACGGTCAAGTGTAGCGTATTGAGCATTAATCAAATGTTTCGAGATATTCCAGACGATAAGCAGGTTTTACGAAGGGGTCTTTATCCGCAATCGCCATGTAATCTTCGAGCATAGTCATTGTGCGGGGTTGATCGGGATGGGTTTGTGATTTCCAGACATGGAAGGCATAAACATTGGGGAACGCCGTCACAAAATCCTGCTTCATCAGGTAGATTTCTTCCGGCATCCGATGATTATAACCCATCATTTCGTACCCGGACATCAGCGCGGATTGATCGTAAGGCACTCGGCGAAAGGTCGGTCGCCAGCCGGATTCATCGCCATTCAGCAAAAGATAGCTGGCATCAGCATTGCGATCAAACATCAACCCGACTGCGCCGGGGTTAAGCACGCGCACACCATCAACTTCACGATCAAATCGCAGATGAGTATGTCCGGCAATGACGGTCTTTTCCGTAACGTCACCTAACTTCTGACGCACCTCGATATCCGTGTCTGTGCTATAAAACCCCTCCCAGGGCGAACCGGGTCTGGCATGGACGACGCGCAACGGTGGCGCATCACGAAAATTCAAACTGAGTTCATCCGGCAAACAGGCAATCTTTTGGATGAGTGCATCGGGCAAATCTTGTACCAGCGCACGGGGCATCAAGAATTCACGCCAGCGTTCTGGCATGCGGGGTGTGTCGATGTTGAGCATATAAAACTCATGATTGCCACGCATCACCACCGCGCCAATATCAAACAAGCGTTGTAACACCGCTTTAGAAAACGGTCCCCAGTTGATATTGTCTCCCGCCACAATGATCTGATCGACGTTATGGGTGGCGACATCTTGCAAAACAGCCTCAAGCGCGGGTAAATTTCCATGAATATCGGAGAGGATAGCTAAACGTGTCATAAATGGGTGGAACTCCTGTGTTGGCTGTGTGCAATCAGGCAAAATAATACACTCGCTCAACCTTGGATAGCATGAGCGAGTGTATTTTTATTGATGAATCGTATAGGCGTTAACTACGGGGTTTTTCGGTTTCTGGAATCGCGAAGATCATACGTCCGGCTTCACGATTGATGAGCTTCGTCACTTCTACGTTCACAGTGCGATCCATATACCGCTTGCCATACTCTACGACGACCATCGTGCCATCATCCAGATAGCCCACGCCCTGATTGTTATCTGTCCCTTCCTGAATAATATGCAAGGGGAAAGTTTCGCCGGGGATATAAACCGAGCGCACCGCATTGGCAAGCAAGTTAATGTTCAAGACCATCACACCCTGACCTTCCGCTACTTTGCTCAGTGGATAATCATTGGTGACGAGCGACGCATCCAATCGTTGAGACAACGCGACCAGTTTATCGTCAACTTCAACAATTTCTTCGATGTCATCGTCAATAATTTTGACAGGTACCACATTGTTACGTTGCAGTTCATTGAGCTTATTTAAGCCGCGCCGTCCACGATTACGTCGTAAACTATCCGATGAATCCGCGACTTGATGTAATTCGGTCAGCACGAAGCGGGGTATGAGAATTGTCCCACCCAGAAAACCAGTTTTGCTCACTTCTACTAACCGTCCATCAATCAGCACACTAGTATCGACCAGCAAACGTCGATCTGATTGCATGGCGAGTAAACGCCCACGCTTAAACCCAACTTGATCTGCAAGTAAGTCCGCGATCTCACGCGCACGCACACTGAAGATCATCGCGCCAAAATAGCCACCCAATACAGAGACAAGTGGGGGCAAAATAGCATCCCACGGTGTGAGCAATTGTGACAGCGGATACGCCAATAATAGCGCGATAAACAGACCCAGCGTCATACCGATAATACCCGTGAAAAGTGTCTCAATCGGGGTTTCTCGGACGGCATTGCTGATTCGGGAGATAGGACGGGTTGTAAAGTAGGGTGTAAGAATTAAACCGGAAAGAAAACCTAGTAAGGAAAAGAAAAACCAGAAGGCTTCTTCCGCTTCAGGGATGTCTAGTGCGATGGCGGCGTTAATTCCAAGGCGTGCGCCTAATAACGCAAACACCACCATCCCGATCAAACGGGCGATGAAATCAGAAGATGGCATGTTGTACTCCCGCGTACAAGCACCTGCGCTTCCCGCGAATAAGTGGGCGGGGATCACCAGTTTAACGGCGATCATCAGTGGGCATACGCAATAATCAAACGATATATTCTGGTAACAATCAATAAAGGCGGGTTACCATTACGCATATTATACGCTTTGAATGCAAGAGGTTCAAATAATAAAATGGGATGATAGGGAAATCGTAGTTATTAGAGGCACCATGCCCCTACCAGATACCTGATAGAGGCATGATAGATTATGAATTTATAAGCACGTTAGCGCACCCGGCAAATTGATCACCGTGCCATCGCTGACCGTGGCGACGGCGTTTATGGCTGTTGCACCAGCGGTGTAACTCTGAACAGAGCCTGATGGCGCTGTAAAGGGACCTTCAGTATAAGGCACACCACCCGCATTGTAGGTAAAGGTCACGTTCTCGCCTGCGGGCAAATTCGACCAGAAGAATTCAACAGAATATGTGCCGACTGGCGCACACGCCCACGACGCGCTAAAGGGTGCGCCCGGTGCGCCACCTACTGGAATGGGTGCGGAGGCACGTTGTAAGTTTTCGATCCGTGGCGTGGTACAAACCACACGCCCGTTGATGAGCGCTTGTACTTCCCACGCGAAGTTGTCGAAGCCACCGCCGATCACATCCTGTGTGAGTTGCCCGCCAACAAAGGTTTCGTTACCCTGTGTCTCAAAACTCGCCGTCCGAGATTCGCCAAAGTTGTAAACCACCACGCGATAATTATCGACGTTAAATGTCGGTGGATTCCAGTAGAAACTGTTCGATCCATTGGCAAGACCCCCTAAGGGCGATGTGGCGATAAACCCGCCACAGGTACCCCCCGCTGAGGGCTGTCTTGGCAAGTCGATGCCTAAATCGGGCAATAATGGCGCGAAGGCATCAAAAAATCCTAGTTCTTCTTCCGTCGCATCTCTGACTTCTAACCACTCAATAAATGCACCGTTTTCCTCATTGAGCGTACCGACCATTGTCTGACCAGAAAACCCTTCATCACCGGTTTCACTGACAACATGCCCTTGATGAATGGTCAAAATAAATTGGGTCAACGTGATTTTCTTAAGTGTGATGAACGAGCCAACGTTGATATTTGCGCCGTTCATACCCAAATCCACCGTCAAACCTTCCGGGCTATGAATACCGATTACATCCGGTGCTTCGTTACACATTGACGCGCCGATCCCGGTTGAGAAATAGAAGGCTTGCATCGGTGTAAGTGTCAGTGCATCAGAAACTGGCAAATCATCAAAGAGTGTATCGGTGAAGTCAATCACGCTTTGGCTCACCCAACCGACCTGTTCGCGCCACACCACCCGCACCCAATCGTGTGATTCGTTGACCGCATCCGCCATCATCTCTGTGCCGGAATCCGCGACACCCAGGACATTATTGCGCGTACTCGCACCGCTACGCACATTTGCACGGACATTAGTGACTACCGGAATGGGGTCAACTACCTCGGTAATATCCTCCGGCGCGACATCATTCTCTATTTCAGCATCCCCGAGCAAGATAAAGGTCACTGCCTGACCGGGTAAGGTATTGGGAACGTTTGCCTGCACATTCATCACCGCCACCCCCCAACGTTCCAGATCAACATCCATCGGGGCAGTCCGAATCGTTTCTACGATGCGTAATTCGGTACGCTCCGCCGGATCATTGAAATAGGTATCATCAACCGGTTCTAAAAAGCTGGAGGCAACCGCGTTATATCCATAACACGCCGAATTGCGATCCATAACATCGCAGTTATCACCAACAGCTTCTAGTGCTTGTTCAGCAAGGGCTGGGCAGGCTTCCGCCGTATCATCATCCTGCGCGACGCTCGCAAAACCAATAATGAGCACTGTACTCACAATAGCAAGGAAGAAAAATCTGACACTAAATCGCATTGAATAACACCTTTCATCCAAAATACGTTGCCATCGTACCAATAGTGTAGGTTGATTATTGTGATGGGCATGACGTAATACATATCATAATCGACTTTGCCTGTTTCGATTGTTGCGATGCCGTTAGGATTTTGTCTTGACGTAGCATATTAATACCTGCTTAGGGTCGCTGTACTCTCCTGCATAGGTGCGCTAAACTTGAAAAGATTAATCAAAAAGGAAAGTTTAAGATGCCAACAATTACGATAAAAGATGGGAATTCATACGAAGTTGAAGACGGAAAACGCTTGATTCTTGCCCTGCGCGACAATAACGTTGATATTTTGCACCGTTGTGGGGGCAATGCAAAATGCACAACCTGCCGCGTCAGCTTTGATGCGGGTGAACCGGACAAAATGACCGTGGCAGAGCGTGACCGTCTTACGTCTGGTGACGATCTGTTAGGTAATGTACGTCTCAGTTGTCAAATCGCATGCAATGCTGATATGACGGTGGAACCATTGATGACACAGGCGAATCAAAATCTGGATGATCCCGGTAGTCGCCCAAAAGACGACATCACACCGGAACCGGAATGGATTGACGCACCATAAGTCGTTGGCACAAGCACCGACACAAACGCTGGCGAACTTCCAAACAGCATCAGTGGAATCCTGCTGACTGTGCACTGTGTTGCAATCAAGTCGGCTTACACGTCATCCGACAGCAGGATGTTGTCCCCCGTACGTGGCTTCGCGTTCGCTCGTTGGCTCTGGCTCGCTATCGATCCCGTTAGCAAAGTGATCCCCTCACTCCACCTTGGCGGGCGCACCTATTTCTATGCCATCACCGCCCATTTTGGCAACTGTGTTCGTCCGTCTAGCGTTCGCAAAGACCATTGGCATATCAGCGATACCCTGCAACATGGCATGCTCATCAAGCGCAAACATAAAAACCGCAAGACCTTCACCACTACTCGCATGGCTTATTGCAAACGCTCCGATCTGTTCGACTATTAAAACTGCATCGAAAGCATCCAGAGTGGTCGCAATCGCGCCTTGCCAAAGCCCTCAATGGTACCTGAGTTGGGTGAAGAAATGGCTCAAACGTTTTTGGGAAGTTTGAGCGATGAACTTTGGCACAGTACCCCGCAACTATCTTTAAGATGAATTTCAAGAATAATACAATATGTGGACATGTCCAATATTAATGGTAAGATTATGTGACTTTTTAGCTCAAAATGCTTAGAAAAACGGTGAACTATGCCGTTCATAGCAGATAAATAAAAGGATCGCGTCATGGGAAGCGTCGAGTTTCAGCAAGAACAGGTCATTTATAGTCATTACGGTGCCTATATTTCCTTTACGTGGCGTAAGAACGCTTTACTTATGCAGAGTATGTTTGGTGGCTTAGGCACAGACGACATTGTTCTATTTACCCTCAATATGATTAAAGATGCGGGAGAAGCTATTTCTTTTAAAACTCACATGTTTTCGGATCATCTTAGTCTAAGAAGTGATGCTGGTGTTGTGAATATTTGCATCACGGATGATACAACGGTTCGTATTCATGCCGATGGTGTTGGTCTACGAATGACACGATCCACTATTGAAAGTGAGTTTGATGGTGCTTTCTCACCAGATGGTAAGCGCTGGGAGATCAATGCTTATAATACGAAGATCAAAGCCGGATTAGTGACATTACGTGGCCAACTAACGGTTAATGCCCCCTGGAATCGTGTCCGTAGTGATGATATTATCGCCGAGTTTTTGCCTGATGATGACGGTATATTGGAGGCTGAGATTCATCTTTTTGAAAGCGCATGGGTACCTGGTGCCAATGAAGTAACCAATTTCAAGGATGCTGTGCAGTCCGCGCACGACTCATTTGCCAGATGGTTGGATGCAACTTTGCCTGTGCCAGAGCAATGGCAAGTTGGACGGACACTTGCCGCTTACACTAATTGGAGCGCGATGGTAAGCCCACGCGGTCACTATAAGCGTCCAGCAATGTTGATGTCAAAAAATTGGATGAACAAGGTTTGGAGTTGGGATAATTGCTTTAACGCCCTCGCTCATGCTGAACAAGACCCACAATTGGCATGGGATCAAATCATGCTCTTTTTCGATCATCAAGACGAACACGGTGCAATTCCTGATCATCTGACACACTCAAGTATGTCGTTCCGCTTTTTCAAACCGCCTATCCATGGTTGGACACTCCGTAAGCTGATGCAATTGCCGGATGTGATTACAATAGAACAGATCGAAGCTATTTATGAACCATTAGCCCGTTGGACAAACTGGTGGTTTGTATTTCGTGACGATGACGGAGACGGGTTTCCACAATACAATCATGGTAACGAGTCCGGGTGGGATAATGGCACAGTGTTTGCGGAAGGTGTCCCTGTTGAAAGTCCCGATCTATCCGCTTATTTGGTGATTCAAATGGATGTGCTCGCGGATATTGCCACTCTGCTTGGCAAAACGGATGACTCGGATCAATGGAAACAACGTGCTGATGAGCTACTGACGCGCATGATGGCACATTTTTGGAATGGGGAACAATTTGTGGCGAAGCACGCTAATTCTCATGAGGTTGTTTCTGGTCATAGCACATTAGTTTTTATGCCGTTGCTACTTGGTGAACGTTTATCGGTTGAGGTCCGTCAAAAGACAATCAATGCACTAAAGCGGTTTATCACCGCATACGGAGTCGCCACTGAACATCCTGAGAGTGATTATTATGAGTCCGATGGGTATTGGCGTGGTCCGATATGGGCACCGTCTACCTACATTCTGGTTGAGGGCTTATTGGCGTGTGGTGAAGAGGCTATGGCGCTTGATATTAGCAGAAAGTTCTGTGATATGGCGCAACGCAGTGGCATGGCGGAGAATTACGATGCGCTTACAGGTGACGCACTCCGTGATCGAGCATATACATGGACAGCGAGTGTCTTTTTACTGCTTGGTAATTTGTTGCTGAAAAAAACTGTGTGAACCAATATGTTTCGCTAGGTGTTTAGTCCCAGAGTATAGTGGCGTACGCTCGATGTTTCATAATTTGGATGCACTCCCTGAAACTCTGGAAACACAAAATAAGCCGTCTATGCGGACGATTATGCTTGTGGTGGGTGGGCTGTTGTTATTGGTTGTGATTGTGGTGTTGCTCATCAATGGCGGCTGAGTTGGTGGAGCATTAATCCGCCTGTGTTGACCATGATGTGTAATAGGCATGTGGTGTATGTGTGCCGTGAATATGATCGTGGAATTGCCGTTCTTTAGCCATCAAGTTATACTTCAGATTAATTAAGGATAGTCTGAATATAAACATGATGAGGAATCCATGACCGATTACACGCCTCATGAAGCACCTGCCCGCTCGTCGCAGGCATTACCGGCTGTTATTCCGCCA
>DAOTXB010000358.1:0-1869 GCA_034435575.1 Anaerolineae bacterium | reverse complement strand
AACTGCCGTCGTGATACATTGATTTTGAAACACTACGAAAATTCAGGATCAGTATTCAGTATGATGAAGAAACATCTGTTGGGCTTTGCGCTTATTGCGCTGATTATTGTTAGCATCGGAGCGCTTGTCTTTTTTCTTGCGCTTACGATACACAACATAGCCAACGGCATTATGTGGGAAGAAAATTTTATGCGCGTAATCTGCGTGTGTACTGTGATCGCGCTCGCAACGCCATCCGTTTACAAATGGTACAAACAGGCTTAAACGGTCGCGGATGGTCTTGTCTTGACCAGATTCAACTTTTCCCTGATGCTCCGTTGCACACCGGACAGAATCACGCCGAGTACCATCAAGAAATAGAAATGGCGTGTTACAAAAATCATAATGACCACTGACAGCACGAATACGCAACCCTGCCAGCTATCCAATGCTTTACCGGGTTTGATGAAATAGCTCGATTCATAACGTAGATTACTCAACATCATTAACGCCATCACCGGCACCAGGATTACGATAATGATTGGATAGCGATACTCACCCCACCACGCATCACTAAATAGGATAAATGTGCTAACGACGGCGGCGGTATGTGGTGATGGCAGTCCGATAAAGAACGCTTTATTCGCCTTGCCGACAATATTGAACCGTGCGAGGCGAAACGCCACCGCAATCGTTTGAACAAAACCCAGAATGAAACTGCCCCACCCCAATGTTGGCTCATAGACGGCGGCAATCAACAATCCGGGCACAACGCCAAGGTTAATTATATCTGCCAGCGAGTCCAGTTCTTGACCAAAACGACTGCTTGCGTTGAGTAAGCGGGCAACGCCACCGTCCATTGTATCGGTGATAAAGCTGAAGATGATGAACCAAGCGGCAGATTGATAATTGCCATCAATGGTATGCTTGGCAGAAACAAACGCGAAGAAGATTGCTAGGCACGTAATGCCATTTGGGATGGCATATCGCCAGGGCGCGTTTCTCAAATAGGTCAACATAGATTATCCTGAATGCATTGATTGAGTTACCTTAATGATATGGGCAATTTGCTAAAACAAAAAGTAAGCCCGAACACAGCAGACACAATTTCAACGGAGATCCTACATGGTCGGAAGAATAACGTCCGCCCTCAACATTAAGTCTGATGAAGCGCAACAAATCTTGACATTGTTCGGCGCGTCATTCTTTTTGGGCGGTGCGCTAGTATTTTTCTATACTGCCTCCAACAGCATCTTCCTGACCGAATTTGATGCCGATACCCTACCCTATGTCTACATCGTCAATGCCGTATTCGTGATCCTTTTCGGCATGCTCTATAATTGGCTAGAAAAACGCCTCTCGCTCATCGGTTTACTTACAAGCTCGCTCGCTGTGCTGACCGTAAGTATCGCGATTTTTTGGCTGAGTTTTCAGTTCTCGAATAATCGCACAGTCATATTCATCATGATGACGTGGTTCCGTCTCATTTTCATCTATACCACGCTAGGGCTGTGGGAGCTTGCCTCGGCGATGTTCGACGTGCGACAGGCGAAACGCTTATTTGCGCTGGTGAGCTTGGGCGTTCTGCTAGCATTCATCATCGGTGGTCTATCTACCCCCCTACTCACGCAAGTTGTCGCTATCGAGAATTTATTGCTACTGTCCGCCATCTTTTTGATGATCTATGCTGTTATGTTGATCCGTATTGACCCATCAATAAACTTAGAAAATACTTCTGATACAATACATAAGCCTCCGTTTTCTGTAATACAGATGTTCAAAGATCGCTATATAACGCTGATTTTCGTGCTGAAAACGGTCACCATCATCAATTATTATGTCGTCGAGTTCATCTTTTATGCAGAAGCCGCCGCCCGTTATCCGGTTGAG
>DAOTXB010000357.1:0-3581 GCA_034435575.1 Anaerolineae bacterium | reverse complement strand
ATGTGATTGGGATTCTCGAAGGCATCAGTAATGCGCTGACGTTCTTCTTCTATGGTGCGGATGTATTCTCCGGCAGAAAATCCGACCATATTATCCGGCTCATCTGCAATCCGTCTGCGATAAGCATTATAACGATTTGCATCGTCCAATTTGACCTGTCGCACGACAAATTCTGCCATTGTTTCCCCTATAGTGCTTCAACCGAATCAGTTTTGTATTTATTCGACTATGCACAATCATAACGCTAAATACTCCGATGCGCTGGTTCTTGATAGCGCGTGAAGTTCATCGATTAAGGTTTGAATCTGGATATACCATTTACGCAAGATTCGTAAGTTATTCATATTTATGATGACACACCATTGTCACAGAAGTATTTATGAAGAATTTATGAATCTACCACCGAAAAGCGTAAATCATTTATCAATTAATTCTGAAGACTGTTCGTAAAACCTATTTCCGCTATCTGTTCTGTTATATCTTTTAGGTGCAATTAGTTCGGTTATTAATCCACACGGATATTAGTAAGTAACTTAACAGTTCGAACAAGTTGCACCGGAGACTGATGAACAAGTCAAACAACATAAAGTAAGTCTGAATACCCTGGAGATTTTCATGAACAGTAAACGCTTTTCCTTATTTATAGCAACGCTATTCGTTGCAGTGACAATTGCCGGATTTCTGGCAACGCCCGCACCCGCAAGCGCGGCACCACCCTTAAATATTAATTTCCAACCTGCCGCAAGTGCCGTGCCGAACGGGTACATTGCTGATATTGGTGAGCCGTATGGCGCACGTAATGGTGAAACATATGGTTGGATCACAGAAGGTAGTGTTGGCGGAGTTGCTGTTACAGCTGATCTGACCGGTACAACCCGCGAACGCAATAATGCTGGTAATATATTATTAGATACGATTGTTCATATGGAACACCCAAGAGCAGATCTGTACCCCGCAGGCGCATGGGAAATCGCTGTAATCAATGGTTCATACGATGTCACAGTTAGTGTCGGTGATGAACCAAGTAACCCGGCTGGTTACGATAGTACACACCGCCTCACAGTCGAAGGTACATTAGCGATCAACAACTTCGTCGGGTCTGCGGCAGTAGAATACAGTCAACAAACGGTGACAGTAAATGTAACTGATGGTCGCTTGACCGTTCATTCTATAGGTGGCACCAACACCAAGATTAATTACATCAATATTGCACCGTCTCCAGATGGTGACAACGATGGTGTGATCGATGCTAACGACGCTTGCCCGACTGTATACGGTCTTGGCACCGATGGTTGCCCGGTGGACAGTGACAACGATGGTTTCTTTGATAGTGTCGATAGCTGTGTCAACACCCCCGGTATCGCACCGGATGGTTGCCCCGCTGTTCCCCCGGCAGATGCTGATGGTGACGGCTGGTCAGATGCTGGCGATGCTTGCCCGACAGTGCCCGGTGTTGCGCCAGATGGTTGCCCACGCTCTGTTGCAAGTTCACCAATGTTCACCGATGGTCGCGTGAACCCAACCAACAGTGCGCTAATCGCCGCCGTTTATCGTGAAAGTAACGGTATCAACATCTATTGTGTAGACGATAATAGCAATGGTTTCTTCGCCATGCGTATCGACCAATCAACAATCGCTGGCTTCCCTTCACAACCTGCACAGAACACGTTGATTAGCAGTAGCTCAGGGTGTGCCGTCAACTTCTATATCCTGACATCCGGTGAATTCCAGATCAATATTGGACCAGATGCCGGTGGTAATGTCAGTGAAATGATCTTCGATGGTCTGAATATGGCAAATCTGCAAAGCCGTAGCTATATTGACGCATCCGGCGGTAACATCATGGTCGGTCAGGGTGTGGCAACTGCCACCAGCACTAGTGCGATTGTCCCGCTCAATAATTGCCGTGTGACAACGCTAGACATTCTGAACTTCCGTCAAGGACCAGAAGCATTGAGCAATGTCATGACAATGATCCCGTATGACTTCACCGTAGAAGCCATCAACCGCACCGGTGATCGTTTCAATGTGATCTTCGGCGACGACAATGGCTGGATCACCGCAGATTCACAATTTGTCACAACTGATGGGAACTGTGGTTAAACCACACCCCATCCCAACCTAATAACCCCCGGTGGGCGATGCAATATGTTCAGGGGATACCGCCGCCCACCTGAATAGTCTCTCTCCAGACACAGTAGAGCATGGTGAACCAACCCGTAGCATTGGGAAGGCACACCATGTTTTACTGTTTTCGTTATCTTCATGGCGCGGTGTCTATCGTAGAGTTGGGGATTAACACATATGAGGACTGTTTGCTATACTACGCGCAATCAATTAACGACCGAATGTAAAAAATGACCGGGGCTTGAACGGCACCTTTATCGTGCAGTTTACTTTGCAGGAATCGCACCCGTCATGAACATGACTATAAAGAGGATACTCATGATCGACGTAAATCAAATGCGTAAGGGCACAACCTTCATTGAAGATAACGACTTATATAAGGTATTGACCTATAATCACATCAAAACAGCGCGTGGTGGCGGTACTATCCGCGTAAGCGTCCGTAATCTACGCACAGGCTCCACCACGGAAAAGACCTACAACACTGGTTCACGCGTGCAGGATATACGTCTAGAAGCGGTTGAGATGGACTATCTTTATGAAGATGGCACATTCCTGACATTCATGGACAATGAAACCTACGAACAGCCCCAAATTAACCGTGATATCTTCGGCGATGATGTATACTACATAAAAGAAGATACACGCGTCAAATTGCTCCGGTATGAGGGTGAGATCATCGACTACGAATTACCCATCAACATGGATTTTGAAGTGGTGGAAGCAGAAGCCGCTGTCGTCGGTGACCGCGCCAACAGCCCGACTAAGCATGTCACTGTGGATACAGGTCTAAAAGTTCAGGTGCCAATGTTTGTCAATGTGGGCGATACCATCCGTGTGAAAACCGAAGATGGAAGCTACGTTACTCGCGTTTAATGGGTAAAAGCATTCAAATGTTCGAAGCGCGTCATGAAAAATGGCGCGTTTTTGATTAATGACACTTGAGCAGTTCTGATTTTCAAACCATCAAAGTCGGCAATTTCTTCATATTTTCGCCTACAATCTTAAGATTTAGCACACGAACTTCATAAACGGAGGCGTTCAAGCATACTTATTTTTATCTTCTTCATAAAGTCATGAGGGTTTATGAAGAAAATCCCAAAAGCCTTCACAATAGGCTCCTTATTGAACTCTTACTCCATATACTAATGCATGTAGAGCGCACACATACAGCGATAACAAACAAGTGCAACACTATCGCTGATAACCGGAGGAAGAGGAGTAACACAATGGCTGTAATCAACATGCACCAAACAACACAGACTGATACCTATGTAGCAATGACCACCCGCCAGTCAAAACACATCAACCCGGCGATGACAGTGAGCGAACGCGCCGCCAAACGCGCTTTCGACATTGTTGTTTCTTCAATCGTGCTTTTTCTGGTATTGCCGGTTCTGGCAGTTGTCGCACTGGCGATCAAACTGACCTCAGAAGGTCCGGTACTGTTCAAG
>DAOTXB010000356.1:0-5442 GCA_034435575.1 Anaerolineae bacterium | reverse complement strand
CGGTGGCATGACAAGTGTGGTGTCTTCCCAGATTTCAGCACCCATCGGCGCACGGGGCACACCATCCGTCAATGACCCCACCAAACGGGGAACGACAACCAGCACAAAATCATCGTCATGATGACGTAAAAACGCACACACATGATCGGCATGTGTGCCATAAACTTCCACTTGAATATACGTGCCTTCACGGAATGTCGGGCTAACACGCTCTCTTAAGCGCAATACCTGATAGATAACATATAGTTTGATCGCACCATCATCTATCGTTTTGACCAATTCGCTCGTTAGGGTCGTAAGGTCATCGTCATTCGTCGATTTGAACCGATCTAGCAGAGTGCGCCGTAATTCAAAATTTACAGGTCGGCGATTGTCAGGATCAACCAGACTAAAATCCCATAATTCTGTGCCCTGATACACATCAGGGATACCCGGAGCAGTCAGCTTGAGTAAGGTCTGTGATAATGAGGTGAAATAGCCATAAAATGCGATACGCTGTTGGAAGGGTTCAAACACATCTCTAAACGTTTTATCGTCCAGAATATGGCTCACAAAATCGGTAATCGCACCGGCATAGGCATCATTTGGATTGATCCAGTTGCTATGCGTTTTCGCTTCGTTGATGGCTTTGAGCATATAGCCCATGATGCGCCCCTTAAACACCTCCATCGTATCTTCATCGCGTTCATCTGATGATGGATACGCACCAATCAGGGTTTGGTAGAGTAAATACTCATCATTGCGTGAGGGCGCTTGTTCTCCGTTGACGATGGTCTTCGCCCCGATATTGATGTCTGCCCAATGATTAATTCTCGATTCCCACTCATCAGGAAAATCAGATAATACGCTGATTCGCGCCCGCACATCCTCACTACGTTTTGTATCATGCGTGGAGGTGGAAAGCATAGTATAGGGGTAATCTTTGGTCAAATTATGCTCATGGAAAATCTGTGTCGGGATACCAAAGCGATCTGGATGCCCACCGACCTCGTTTAAGGATGTCAGACGATTGTAAATATAGAATGCCGTATCCTCCACACTCTTCGCCATGACAGGTCCCGTAATCTGCTGGAATTTCATCACGAATTCGCGCAGGGCGGGGCGTTGATGTTCCGCGAAGTTTGACCAATTATCCATCAGCAGTACATCGCGCAGAAAGTCGAAAATGCTACCGGGTGTTAATGGGTTTGATTGTTTCGCTACCTGTGCCGCATCTTCAATATAATGGCGATCACGCTCGGTTAAATCACTTGGACTTGTCGCGTAGGTACGATACACAGGCAACGCCGCGATGATTTCACTCATGCCAAACGCCAAACTATTGCGCGTAAACCCGCGATACCGCCGATTGCGTTCTGTGATGCGCGAGAGTTCCGCACTGCGCGCTTCAATTTCACTGGTAAGCGATTGTGTCATGACAAGTTTCTTGGTGTGATCGGTCAGCGCGTGTAAATCAATCTCCTCACCGATGAATGTTGAATAAAGCGTATCAAAACGGGCTTCGTTTTCTGGATTAACGAACAAGTTATTCGCCACATACATAAAATCATAGCCCGTTGTCCCATAAACCGCCCATGTATCTGGCAACGGTTCTGTCTCACTGAGGATTTTCTCCGCCACAACATATAGGGGCCACTCCGGTGGCTTTTGCTGGAGTGTGGGTTGGCGCAAGATGTCAAAACGTGCCGATACCAGCGCATCGCTATCAATCGGTTGATCTGAGCGATGGGCATCTAAACGATGGGCAATTGTCGTGTTGAGGTAGGCTTCCTGTAAGCGCCGAAAGTACGCTTCCGGGTCCCATAAACCATCAGGATGGTCGATACGCAAGCCGTTGACCTTGCCTTCCGCCAGCAATCGCAGAACGAGACGATGCGTATCATTAAACACTCCAGGCGATTCAATTCGGATAGCCGCCATGTCGTTAATGTCAAAGAAGCGACGATAATTGATTTCGTCCGTCGCCACTCGCCAATACGATAGGCGATACGGTTGACGTGATAACAAATCATCAAGCCCATCAAACGTGGATGGATCGGCTTTGTCACCGTTGAACTCATCCAACGCGGCTTGCAACGCGGTGCGGAATGGCTCCGATTTATCAAACAAGCCAAGCAATCGCCAGCGGATAATTGTCTGTTCACGGCGACGCACCGTTAATAATTCCGGGTCGGTCAACGCAAAAGAGGGCAGGTAGTCCAATGAATGAATCACACTTGCCAGCTCCATCACTTCCCAATCTTCATGATCGCCCGCATCTTGCAAATAGGTTTGCGCTTTACGTAACATCGCGCCGTATGTTTCCGGGGTGAGCGGAAATTGATGTTCATAATAGTGCAGGTAGAAATCACCGTGCCAGTACACGACTTCCAATTCACCAGCTTCTAGCACGCGCCCATAATGATCCCCAAGAACAGGGAGCAACACCTTGTTATCCAGGGCACGGTTTTGTGGTCGCCACTCAATATCAAAATAATGTGCATACTTCGACGATGGACCATGCTTGAGCACATCCATCCACCACACATTTTCGGTATTCACGCCCATATGATTGGGGACGATATCCAGCAACAAGCCCATATCATGCTGATGCAAGGCATCTACCAAGGTGTCGAAGTCTTCTTCTGTGCCCAACACTGGATTAAATTCGTTATAATCAACCGTATCGTAACCATGTGTACTGCCGGAACGTGGTTTGAATAATGGCGAGGTGTATAAATCGCTGATGCCGAGGTCTTTCAAATAATCGACCAATGCCAGCGCGTCTTCAAACGTAAATTGTGGGCTGAATTGCATACGGTAAGTTGCGCGTGGTATATGCGGTTGTTGTAAGAGTTCGTCAAGCACATCATCCATTGCCTGATTGATCGTTTCCATAGGGTTATCTTTCATACTTGTTGTGTTTAGCGTGAGCGCCGATAGATCGCAAATGATTTCGGCGGTAAGGTAAGGGTTTGGTTACTGTCAGATAATGTATCCGGCGCGGTACTGATTGGGTCGCCGTCAGGTCGCCATTCACTTGCATTCGAATCAATCACTTTTTCCCAGCGATCACCTGCTGGAAGTGTCATATTCAGCGTATCAGACAATGCGATATTCAACACAATTCTGAATGCACTGGTATTGTTTGCATCTCGACGTTCCATACATAGGATTCTATTTGCATCGTTCCCATAAATGTTAGTTGCGTCACGCGCTGGATTAGTGAGGGCAGGGTTGTTATGACGAAGCGTGAGTAAGGTACGGTATAGATTATACATAATTGCATGTGTACCTTGTTTACGTAAGTTATGATTCAGCTTAGAGCGATTAAACGTTTCTACAGCGTTCGGATCAGGTGGAGAGCCTTTCCATGCAAACGCGGAGAATTCTTCAGCACGTCCTTCTTGCACAGCTTTGACAAGGTTTTCGTCACCATGAGAGATAAAATACAAAAATGGCGCAGTTTCAGCATATTCCTGCCCCATAAACAACAAGGGCACATAGGGCGAGGTCAATAATAAGCCCGCCACCAGCTTGAGTCCGTCAAAGTCGGTTAATGCAGACAATCGTTCGCCTAACATGCGATTGCCTACTTGATCGTGATTCTGGGTGCATACGATAAATCGTTCCGTCGACAAATCTGCGGACGATGTGCCATGTTTTCGATCCCATCCGGGTGAATATTGCCCCGAATAAGAGAATCCCTCGCGCAAAACCTTGAGCAAAAGCGCATAATCGGTGTAATCGGCGTAATAGCCATCATCCTCGCTAGTCAGCGCAACGTGGAGCGTATGATGTAAATCATCTAACCATTGACCATCCAAACCAGCACCATTGACCGAACGGGGCAGTGTCAAACGGCGGTCACTCCGGTCATTCTCTGCAATAGCATATACCTGCTTGTTATTTTTCTCCGCCCATGCATGAATTTCTGCCGTCAATTCTTCCAGAAACGGTACAGCAGAAAAATCGTACAATTCGTGAGTTGCATCCAAACGAAATGCGTCAATATGAAAATCTTCTAGCCAATAAAGTGCATTCTCTATAAAGAAGCGTTTGACATGGTCGCTCTTCGCACCATCAAAATTCAAGCTCGCGCCCCATGGCGTGTGGTATCGCTCGGTGAAATAGGGTCCATAATCCCACAAATAATTACCTTCGGGACCAAGATGGTTATATACCACATCGAGACATACGGCTAAACCTGCTGTATGACAGGCATTAACCAACCGCTTTAATCCCTGTACACCGCCATAATCTTTATGCGGTGCAAACAACGCCACGCCATCATAGCCCCAATTTCGCTTACCCGGAAACTGCGCTACTGGCATCAATTCAATTGTCGTAATTCCCAATGCCTCCAAACGGGGCAGGTGCGGGATTATCGCGTCGTACGTACCGGAATCTGTATACGTGCCGACATGGATTTCATAAAACACGCTATTTTCTAAAGATGGTGGCGACCAATCTTGGTCTGTCCAATCAAAATGGGTATCCACAATCGCGGAAGCCCCATGCACCGTGTCCGGTTGATGACGCGATGCAGGGTCAGGGCGTTCACGATCATGATCTAGTCGATACATATACCGATCACCAACCTGAACATCATCCACCACAACAGAAAAATAGCCATTCTGATCTTTCTCCATTGGGAGATATGTATCATTTCTCATGAGATGCACGTCTACAGTGTCGCGCTCCGGTGCCCAAACCGTAAACCGTGTCTGGTGTGTATTGATAGCGTGTGCGCCTAAAGGAAAAGGTGTCATGTGTTCGTCCTTTTAACAAATCAAGATCATATGACAAATCACAGGGCAAGAATTCAACATAAGTGTGTTTGGTGAGCAGAATAAGTTTACTTTAGTGGAATTTATAAAAAAGTGGCTATTTTCTTAAACAGCTCGCCAATTATACCAGACACTGGGATTTATGGACTTCGTATTAACAATGCCATCATCATTTAAGCCTTGTCTAAGTCATAAGGCTTTTATGTATTTTTGCACGAAACCCACGCATGCCCAAGCAAAAACACACATTGTTCATATTTGAACAAGCTCATTTTGAGGGAGTCATTTACAGTTTTCATATTCGCCAGACGTTTATGAATTGAAAGTAAAAACTTTCGGCATCACCCGAATAAACGAAGATTAAAACCGTATACTAACGAATGTAATACGGGAGCAAGCAACACAATAAACAACAAAAACGGAACGCTACACTTGGAGGAGTTACAGAATGGCTGTAATCAACATCAACCACTCAATTGAAAAAACAGAGTATGTATCAATGTCATCGCGTCAAGAAAAGTATATTAAACCAGCGATGACCGTCAACGAACGTACAGTCAAACGTGCTTTCGACATTATTGTTTCTTCAATCGTGCTTTTTCTGGTATTGCCGGTTCTGGCAGTTGTCGCACTGGCGATCAAACTGACCTCAGAAGGTCCGGTACTGTTCAAG
>DAOTXB010000355.1:0-3475 GCA_034435575.1 Anaerolineae bacterium | reverse complement strand
GTTGGGTTGTGGCTGATGATGGACGGTTACCGCTTGCTGTATGTTGGTTCGGTAGTGAACCTTGCAATTTCTGCATTGGCGCGTGTTGGCGCATTCTTGCTGATCGCTGAATTTGTCGATGAAGTACTTCCCGGTGATAATGTATTGATTCTGGCACCTGTGTTTGCACTAGGGTTTGTGCTTCTATCATTTGTACAAGGTGGCGCATCATATGTGAGTGGTCGGTGGTCTGCATATACTGCGGAGCATGTTGCGCGCCGTTTACGAAATTTCTTGTATAACCATGTGCAACGTTTGTCGTTTACCTACCACGATACGATGCAAACAGGTGAATTATTACAGAGGTGTACGTCGGATGTAGATGCAGTTCGACGTTTTTATGTCGATCAGGGTGCACAAATTGGGCGCATTTTGTTGCTGTTCATTGTAAACTTTGCCGCCATTCTGACGATTAATGTGACTCTGGCATTCATTTCTGTCATTGCAATTCCGATTGTCTTTGCGCTGTCAACGTTTTTCTTCAGCCGTATTTCACGTAAATACGAGTCTTTCCAAAGTCAAGAAGCGACATTATCTAATCGCTTACAGGAAAACCTGAGCGGTGTGCGGGTGGTTAAGGCTTTTGCACGGCAGGAATATGAACTGAACAAGTTCGAGGAAGAAAATAATAAACAATATATTCTTGGGCGTGAACTTACACTATTGCACGGTTTGTTCTGGCCCCTGAGTGATGCCTTAAGTAGCTTTCAGATGCTTGGGGGGATGGTCATCGGTGCATTGATGGTCATTGATGGCACATTGACGGTGGGTAACTATCTGGCATATATGGGTATGGTACGGATGATTGTCTTTCCCATGCAAAATCTGGGACGATTGATCGTACAGACCTCCACTGCATTAGTATCTTATGATCGTGTGATGGAGATTATCAAAGAAGATCGTGAATTTTTGGGCGAAGATGCACCCGCACCTGTGGATGAACTACAGGGTGAGATTGTGTTCGATCATGTAACTTTTGCATATGAAACGGGTAATCCTGTGTTACGGGATGTGAATTTTCGGGTTGGGCCGGGGCAGACCATTGCACTGCTTGGCGCGACAGGTTCTGGTAAGTCGTCGCTAATGAACTTGCTTCCGCGCTTCTATGATTATACCGCCGGAAAGATTACCTTAGATGGGATTGAACTACGTGAGTTTCCACGTCGATTTTTACGCGAACATATTGGCATGGTGGAGCAGGAACCATTTTTGTTCTCACGCTCTATCCGTGAAAATATTACATATAGTGTTGGGCGAGAAGTGTCAGATGCGGAAGTCGAAACTGCGGCACGGGCGGCGGCGATCCATGATGTGATTGTGGATAATTTTCCTGATGGTTACGCGACTATGGTTGGTGAGCGTGGGGTAACGCTTTCTGGTGGACAAAAGCAAAGACTTGCCTTAGCGCGTACCTTGCTCAAAAACCCGCGTATTCTGATTCTGGATGATGCAACATCGTCAGTAGATACGCAGACCGAAGCATCGATTCGACATGCCCTAGGTAATATGATGCAAAATCGCACATCATTCATTATTGCACATCGAATTCAAAGCGTGATGCATGCTGATCTAATTCTTGTGTTCGACCATGGCGAAATTGTGCAGTCCGGCACGCATGAGGAACTGCTCTCGCAGGATGGCATGTATAAGCAAACCTATGAGATGCAGTCGCGCATAGATGATGAACTAGAAAAGGAACTGCAAAGTGCCTGAGGATATACGGTTCGAAGAAGAAGAATTTCAAGCACAGTTTAACGGAGGAACTATCCTCCGTATTTTGGGTACAGTGAGACCGCATTGGAAGTGGGTCGCGGGGTTCTTACTCTCGATCATGATTGTTTCTGCAATGGAATCTTACTTCACGTTCTTGAACAAGCGGATGCTTGATGAAGCCATTATTCCGGGTAATCGTGATGTATTGATGGATATTGCGGTTGAATATGGCGTGATTATCGCACTGTTTGTTAGCTTGATTTTCGCTTTCATCTTTCTTGCAGGGGTCTTGGGGCATCGTGTGCAATACGATTTGCGTAAGAAGATGTTCAATCATCTACAAACGCTATCATTTTCCTACTTTGACCGCACACCTGTCGGTTGGATCATGTCTCGTGTGACCTCGGATTCAGGGCGTATATCTGAGTTGGTTACGTGGGGAATGCTGGACATCACGTGGGCGATTATGAACATTCTGACCGCGTTTTTCTTCATGTTTATGATCGATTGGCGCTTATCGTTGATTGTGATGGCGACTTTACCGGTTCTTGTGATCGTGGCGATCTGGTTTAAGACTAAAATTCTGGTTGAATTCAGAACTTCACGCAGAATTAATTCTGAGATTACCGGTGCATACAACGAAAATATTACCGGTGTGCGGGTGGTCAAAGCGTTAAATCGAGAAAAGCCCAATTTGCACGAGTTTGATGACCTAACGGGCAAGATGTATCGTTCATCTTTCCGCGCGGCGTGGTTATCAGCATTGTTTCTGCCGATGGTGCAGATTATCAGCGCTTTCGCAGTCGGGGCGATTGTCTGGTACGGTGGTGTGAATATGCAGGGAACGACTATCGGTGGTTTGACGATTGGTGGGCTACAGGCTTTTATCTCTTACATCACATTTATGATGTGGCCCGTTCAGGATATGGCGCGTGTCTATGCTCAGATGCAACAATCGGTTGCCTCTGCGGAGCGTGTATTTTCGCTCATTGATGAACAGCCTGATTTAGTTGATCGTGATAATGCAACTGATCCGGGGACTATTCGTGGTGATATTGTATTTGATAATGTCATGTTCCACTATGAGCCAAATAAGCCGATTTTACAGAATTTCAACCTGCATATCAAAGAGGGTGAAACAATCGCACTTGTTGGTCCAACAGGGCATGGGAAAAGTACGATTGTCAACTTGTTGTGTCGTTTCTATGAGCCAATTGCTGGTGAAATTCGCTTTAATGGTCAGGATTACACCACGATGCCGATGAATGCGATCCATTCGCGCATTGGTATGGTGTTGCAGACACCACATCTGTTTTCGGGGACCATCATCGAGAATATACGATATGGTCGGCTGGATGCCACAGAAGATGAGGTTATCGAAGCGGCGAAATTAGCTGGCGCGCATGACTTTGTGATGGAATTAGATAGTGGGTACGATGAGCCGGTGGGTGAAGGTGGTGTTTTGCTCTCTGTCGGGCAGAAACAATTGTTGAGCCTTGCCCGTGCGATCTTATCTGACCCTGAATTGCTTATCATGGACGAAGCAACAAGCTCGGTGGATACCATCACCGAAGCGTTGATTCAACAGGGTATGGAGAAGTTGATGACAGGACGCACGAGTTTCGTCATCGCGCATCGTCTTTCAACAATCAAGCGAGCGAGCCGTATCATTGTGATTGAGAACGGTGAGATTGCGGAAATTGGAACACATGCTGAATTGTTG
>DAOTXB010000354.1:0-2713 GCA_034435575.1 Anaerolineae bacterium | reverse complement strand
TTGGCGTTCTGGTTAATCGTGCCCGTGCTCAAAGGCACATCACAGCGCCCGATCCGTCGTACCGCACTCGCCCTAATCGCAGGGGCATTTCTGGCGCATACCTATTTGCTGGCTTATTTTGTGGTCGCGCCGTTGTTTGTGTTTGGCATCATCTATCGCAAACGGATCCCTGTACGCGGAATCATCATCGGCGGGAGTGTGTTCGCGCTCATGGCGATTTTGTACGGCATCGGACTGGTGCAACAATGGGACACCGTACAAACACGGCTGAACAGTTTCTCCACCGGCGAATCACGGATTACGTTAGACGCATGGGATGCGGCGGTTCGATTGGTCACGGGCACAGAATATGAGCTGGCACGGGGATTAGATGCGCCCGTGCAAGATTGGGCGACACGCAACGATTTGAGTTTGATCGCACATTATGGCGTGTTGATCTTTATTATCGCCGGAATCGGATTAGCGTTATGGCAATTCATCGCACCACGCCTGAAAAAGACGCATTTTACCGACTCCCGATTACGCGAATCTGCGCTTATTTTGTTATTGTGGTTTTTCTTGCCGATCATCGCCATGAGTTATACCAGCAATCCAGTACACACCTTTTATCAATTGATGGGTATCCCCGCCGGGTCAATTTTCGCCGCGTGGGGCATCACCACCGTATTACGCGCTAATTCGCGGATTGGGGCGCTGATTATCGTGGGGGGATTGTTGCCGTTCGGCATGTTGATGAGTATCAACAGCGCCCGTTACTATCAAGAAACAGAGGTGCTCCCGGGTGTGCATAACCTCTATGCCCTGCCCGTTGATGTTGGTTTAGAAATCGGTGAGCACATTAACGACTTATTGCCAGAAAACGGCGTGGTCTATGCGGAGGCTGAAGAATGGATTATGAACAGCTTTAGCGGGCGCTTGTTCACTGTGTCCAATGATACGCGCGCGCCACAGTTTAACTATGTACCCCTTTCCGGCGCGGTATATGTTGATATTATGCTGGAAGCGGTCAACCAAGATGCCTTACCCGCAGGCAACACAAACATCACACGGCTTGATTTACCCGATTCAGAGGTCATCATCACGGGGATTCAATCGGCAAATGATTATGTGGCACAAGGTGAGATAACCGAAGTGCCCAGCCAACAGGGGATCACACTGGTGGCGTGGTCATTGATACAGACCGATAATACCGATACTTACACACTAGAAACCACCTGGCGTGTGGATAGCGTAAGCGAAGATGTCCCGAATCGGCTATTCGCGCCCTTCGCGCATCTGTTCAATAATGATGGTGAACGCTTTTTGATCGTGGACGGTCAGCCTGTGCCCGGTCCTTTGTGGCAAGTCGGCGATATTCATGTTCACCGAATGCAATTTAGCGCGGAGCAAACACCGTTTCGATTGGTGGTCGGGCAATTTGACGGGAACAACAACGCTAACGTGATTTTCTTCCCGCAGTATGCCGAGCCAACAGTTGCCGTTGAGCTTATCGGATTGAATCAGTAGAAAGCAAAATGAAGATGATGCGTCTATGTACACTATTTTCGGCTCTGATCTTGCTCGCATCCTGCTCAGGCGACTCCACGGCGTCACCGTCCACGCCCACAGCCACCGCTAGTCCACCTGCACAATCATTACAATCTGCCCCACCACTGGACGGTGTTTTGACCGTCGCATGGATAGAAAACAACATCCCATTTGTGTGGCGCTCGGATAATGCCGAGACGATCCGTCAATTGAACGCTGAAGATGTCACACAAGTCGCCCTTTCACCTGATGGAGAACGCTTTATCCTTGTACGCGACAATCGCTCAGATTCACAATCGATGTGGCTCATCGATACAAACGGTGGCGAACCGCAACCAATCCAACAAGATATATTATCTGCTCCAGACAATACCGCGTTGCGAATCGGGCAAATCAGATGGGTCGATGACAACAGTTTGCTATTCAACACTTCGCTCCTATCCAGTGATTTCTATGGTACGCCACAGAATGACCTATATCGCATTAATATCGATGATATGATGGTAGAGCGCCTGCTCAATGCGGGTGAAGGTGGCGCGTTCACAGTCAGCCCGAACGGGCAACAGGTCGCCATCACATTTCCGGGGACATATAACGAGACAAACGGCGCGGTTCGCCTGTATACCCTGACAAATAATGGCGGATTAAGCACCATATTCAACTTTGCTGGTGTGGCGACGGGATCACATTTTCCGTTTTATCCGCATGTCACATGGGTGGATGATACAACATTTCGATTGGCGATCCCTGACCCCGACCAACTGTACAACGAAAACGATGAGGATGCGCCACCGTTTGTGCTTTATGAAGTGAACGATAGTGCGGATGAGCAGCAGATCGGGGCTATTCGTGGGAGTCTCTTCGGGGTGCCGGTATGGAATGCCGATGGCACAAAAATAGCGTATCTACGACGGGGTACCGTCAACACATTTGAGATCGTGGTGGCTGATGGTAACGGCGACAATCAGCAAATTATCAATCAGGGGAATGCAGGTTTTATTGGCATCCCACAATGGACATCGCAAGGGCATCTGGTCACCGTGACGACGCGCCTCAATATTCTGCGTGAATCGGGGACAGCGGGCGAAGTCGTAACCTCGCCCATTGTGGGCACGCCGATTATCGCGGGTGATGTCGCTGTGTTTAGCACACGGGACAATGATGACTATGCCCTGCGCTATGTTGT
>DAOTXB010000353.1:0-2779 GCA_034435575.1 Anaerolineae bacterium | reverse complement strand
CCGCCACCCATAGATAACGAAGTATTTATCGGTAGCGTCATCTATGGGGATAGTTTCACTGGTGCACTGAGCGAAGCTGGTGGTTTGGCACATCTCTACACCTTTAGTGGCACAGTAACCGATACGGTCACGGTTGACCTGAGTTCAGACGTGCTCGATACCTATCTTATCCTGCGCTTTGAGGACGGTACCGAACTCACTGTTGATGATGATGGTGGCGAAGGGCTGAATTCACGCATTGAAGACTTTGAATTGCCTGCCAGCGGTGAATATACAATCGTCGCCAGTACCTTTGGCTACGTGCGTGGATTTACCCCCGGTGAGGGCGACTATACCCTGACACTAACTTCGTCCAGTAGCGAATTTGTCAGTGATCCAACCGAAATCGTGATTGGCGATACTATCTTTGAATTCCTTGATGAGAACGAAGCGGTCAACGCTTATGAATTGTTCGCACAAGCAGGCGATCAAGTCGTGATTACGCTGACTTCCGAAGAGTTTGATACGTACTTGCTCCTGTTTGATGAAAACGGTAATGAAATCAACCGTGATGATGACAGCGCCGGAAACCTGGACTCGCGTATCGGTCCGTTTAGCATTCCTGAAGATGGATTGTACACCGTGCAGGTGACGAGCTATCAAAATGTGGTCGGTAGTTCAACCGGGGCGTTCGGGTCGTATGTCTTAACCGTCGAAGCGATTGACCCGCAACCTGTGGAATATACACAAACCGTCGAGGGTACGATCAACGATGGCGAAAGCACACTGGCGATTTATAGCTTCACTGGCGAAGCTGGTGATCTGGTGAGCGTGAACTTCTCCAGCACGTCACAATCAGCCTATATCTTGCTACAGGGCGAGGGCATTAATCAACAGACCTTTGGCGGCAATAATGTGCTCGGTCCGGTGACGTTGCCAGCGGATGGCGACTACACGTTAACCGTGACAACCTACGACACATTCGAGCCAGATCAGGCGTTTAGCTTCAGCATTGATGTGATTGATCCTGTCAGTGTGGCCTATGGCGATGAGATTGATGCCAACTTCGATGACGCTACGGTCTTGTACTATGAGTTTGAAGGCGAAGCAGGTGATGCGATCAATGCAGTCGTGAATAGTGATGGTTCGGTAGATACTACCCTCACGATCATCTCGCCGGAAGGCTATGATCTGTACTTTGATGACGACAGTGGCGCGGGCTTTGACCCCGAAGTGCTTTCGATCATGTTACCGATTGATGGCACATACACGGTGGTCATCCGTCCCTACATCAGTGGTGATAATGGTGACTTCACCTTTATGGTGGACGCAACCGGCACACCGCCCATCGACACCCAAACACAGGTCATCCGCCTGAGCGATAAACAGCGCATGGCAGGCGTGGTCTTTGAAGCAGAAGCCGGGGAAACAGTGCGTGTCTCGGTGCGCTTGCTCACACCGAATAATAGCGAACCGCGCATCACCATCAGTCAGGATGGGGCAGTGCTCGCATCGAACACAGTCGGGCAGGTATCACGCCTATTACTCGAACTCACCATCGAGGAAGATGGTCAGGTGCTGGTCGAAGCTAACGATGTGAACTTTATCGGTGCAATTCTCGAACTGAGTATCGAGCGTCTGGACGAATAACGATCAGCACGTTTGAAGCATAAACACAATACACAGGGCGACTCACGTATACGGGTCGCTCTGTTTTTTTGCAGGTGTCCGTGCGCTTAAAAAAATTAAAATTTGTGACACCGTCAGGATAATACGGTATGCTATTTGTCATACTTAGGTGGAAAAATGTGATAAAGGCAATTTCATGCAGACGATAGAGCCACGCCATGCGACTGCGGCAATCTTCTGGTCATTGTGTGTGATGTGTGTAGTTTTCGCGCTGACGGAGTTATTTTCTTCAGACACCGATGGTTTACAAGTGATCTTGCTCATTGGCAACGCCTGCCTGACATACTTTATGGGCATGATCTTTAACGCGCCGGAACCCGATGTATATGACACCGTGCCTATCGAACGCTATCCCAAGAAAACACTCCAAAAATTCTCTTATCATCGCGCCGCAAAATCGCCATTTTATCGTTATGATCCCTGTGCGCTCGTGCCAAGAGAGCGCAGTCAAAACAAAACACCGACCACCGACTAATTAATCGCTGGTATCCGCACCACCGGGATTTTGTGATACAAACGGTACCGCACGATTTTCACGCAGATCATTGCGGAGCACATCGCCCATTTCGATAAAAGCGATGGGGACTTCTAAGCGCCGTGCGGGTGGGTCATACCAGTTTGCGTCCACACATGCGCCCCGTGTAACCGCAAAGTGTAATTTGTACATATATCGTCCCAGATAGTCGCCGGTTTGCACCGTTGCACCGGCTTCTAACGCCTCGTTGATTGTCTCCATGCCGAGCAAAATCATACACGTATTATTCTGTACATCATCAATAAAGATCATGCCACCATAGCGCATGGTTGTGTTCCACACGATACCGTCATGAGGAGCATATAGGTCGCGGTCTGCACAATAAAAGTGAATTGCTTGCCGGAGCGGGTCAAACGGTGGGCGATCATCACGATGAAGCCCATGCCACGAGAAGATCACCGCATCCGTGTCATTACGACAGGGTGAATAATAATCATCAACCCTCGCCTCAAATGACGGATCAAGATAATCCGCTTCCGAGTCAGGCAGTTCTGCATTAACGATAATATCTTGATCGTGTGTGTAGTCATCGTCATCGCTCTGGGCATAAACGGGCAATACGAAGATCAATAGACA
>DAOTXB010000352.1:0-2231 GCA_034435575.1 Anaerolineae bacterium | reverse complement strand
GTTTATCATGTGCCTATGCTATGAGTGCGACCCGATTTGATAAACCAATCGCAGTGTTCGCGCCATTACAGCCAGAGCGGGCAGGTCATCACCCGTTAATGGGGTTGCCGTTTTCGTCATCAAGCCAGCCTGTGGTGTATGTCCAGCGTCGTTGTGTGTCGTTGGGGTAGGTGTAGGTGATGATCCAGCGTTTTTGGACTTTATCGTATGATCCTTCAAGATGACTGATAGGTTTACCGTCCTTATCGTCAAGCCAACCTTTGTGCAATTGATAGCGACGTGTGACATTGTCATCGAAGGTAATTGGTATTAAAACTGAATCATCCTCCACCTCATCGTCGAGTGATGGGGAAATTATGATTCGATCCTCTATGCCAAATTCATTCAATGTGCGATTCGATGACCATCTTGAGCCGTCCGGCAAAATTGTTGTAGCGTCTAATTTTAAAGGCTCCAAGATAACAGCATCAGACAAGTCGCATCCTGTAAGTATTGCACCGGTAAAATTATCTTGAGCCAGAAATACATTAGTCAAATTTGCGTCTGACAGGTTTGTGCCTGAAAGATTCGAGAAACCCAAATTTGCACCGTATAGATTGGCGTTTTCCAGATTGGCGTTACTAAAATTTACCTGTGCTAAGTTTGCATTACTCATATCTGAGTTCTTGAAATTTGCGCCTTTAAAATCACAATATTGTAAGTCTGCTTTTCGTAAAATTGCATGTTCAAAATCTGCCTCTGCAGTTTTCGTAGTTTCAATCATCACATTGGTCAAATTTGCAAATCTTAAATAGGCCTTCTCAAGATTTGTTCCAGCCATGAAAGCGCCTGTCAGATTTGCATAATAGAGTGTTGCATTACTTAAATTTGTGTTTGACAAATGGGTATCTTGCAATGAAGCGCGAGTTAAATTTGCATCCTTTAAATTTGCAAAACTTAGATTTCGTCCTTTCAGAATGCCTATTGTGGGTATGAACGTTCTATCTGGTAGCTCTCTTTGACCTATCCATCCGCGCCATCGAATTTCATCTACCGCTCTGGTTGCTACGCTATTTACGCGACTACCTGCAGTCCATGCCAGACTTTCTTGCAAGTTTCGTGTACTTGCTTGCTTAATGCGATAGTGAAGAAGTCGATCAACGAGTAGTACATTGAATATGATGCCAATAAACATCCCCGCGACCACGTAAAGCCCTTGATTGCTTCGCCAGATGTCGCGGATAGTCTGCATGCGATCTTCGGTCATGGTGAGGTGTGCCTCCATTATAGACGGTTTCTATGTCGATAGTGTAGCAGACCTCTTGATGGTTGCATTGCGCGTCCTCGCGGAGTATCATCCTACCTGCATTAAAAATAATTTTTAAGGAGAACCTTGTATGGACGAAACCGCAAACTTACTTAAACGCTTGACCGAAGCTGACGGCGTATCCGGGCATGAAGAAGCCATCCGCGCTGTAGTAAAAGAAGAACTTGACTCACTCGGTGACCTCAGCCGTGATAACACGGGCAGTGTGATCTGCAACGTCACCGGAAACGAAGACGGACCGCGTGTGATGCTCGCCGGACACATGGACGAAATCGGCTTTATGGTGCGTCACATCAGTGATGAAGGCTATATCTATTTCTTTCAACTCGGTGGCTGGTGGGATCAAGTCCTGCTCGGGCAACGGGTGCGGATCAAAGCGCGTAACGGCGATGTGGTGGGTGTGATCGGCGCGAAACCACCGCATTTGCTCAAAGCAGAGGAACGCAACAAAGTGGTGACGAAAGATGATATGTTCATCGACGTGGGCGCGACCAGCCGCGATGAAGTAGAAGCAACCGGTGTGCGCGTCGGCGATCCGGTGGTGCCACACGCCAGTTTTGAGGCATTGAGTGTCGAAGGGCGTTACATAAGTAAGGCGTTTGATGATCGTGTCGGGGTGGCGCTGGTGATTGATGCGCTCAAGCAATTGCAAGACAAGGCACATCCCAATAACGTATTTGGCGCGGTCACCGTGCAGGAAGAAGTCGGTTTGCGCGGGGCACGTACCAGTGTTGACGTGATTAAGCCCGATGTGGCGATCATCCTTGAAAGTGACATCGCGGGGGATGTGCCGGGCATTCAACCCCAAATTTCGTCGGTTAAGCTAGGGGGCGGTGTGTCCCTGCTGGTCTATGATGGGAGCATGATCCCCAACGTGGCATTCCGTCATATGGTGATGGATATTGCTGAGGCGAATGACATCCCG
>DAOTXB010000351.1:0-3479 GCA_034435575.1 Anaerolineae bacterium | reverse complement strand
GTTCCCTGTTTTCCAGCAAAATGAGGAAGAACAGGAGAACAAGGATATGATCTTCGCGCTGAACTTTGATAATGTGCAGAAAGCCTATCCGCTAGAAACCATTATTCCAGAAGTGGTGGTCAACGATACTGTCGCGGATACCAATGTGGTCATTGTCGCCCGCGCGACACCAGACCGTGATTTTTTTGAACCTGGTGGTGCGGCAGTACGTGCTTATGATCGTGGTGATTTGGAATTTACACCCGGCGAAACCGCGTTAGAAGTGGTCGACTCTGATGGTAATATCTGGGAAGTCACCGAAGATGCGTTGATTAGCCCTGATGGTGAGTCACTCCCGCGTCTCGGTGGGCATCTCGCTTTCTGGTTCGGCTGGTATAGCTTCTATCCTGATACACTGGTCTATGAAGGCATGAGCTAGTTAAGTCGAGATTGTTTTCAGATCACGTTGAGAACAACAACTCACATAAGCGCGATGGTCTCGCAAATTGAGGTCTTCGCGCTTTGATTCTAAAAGTACGGAACCATTTCCAGTAAAAGCGGGTCTAATAAGGTAGAAAGGCAATTTAACAGAAAGTAAAAACCAACTATGTTGAACATCAACCCACAGCGTGTAGCACTCATCACCGTGTTCACACTCTTAACTCTAGGGAGCATCGTCCTCCCTCAAAACGCACAGGCACAAAGCCAATGCCCTACACCACAGCCCCTCTATGCTGGTTATACCGCCTATGTCCTGCCCGGTGAACCGAACGCTGTACGAGACATCCCCGGCACCACATCACCGAGTCGGGTCATTGGAAGCATTGCGGGTGGCGAAGCATTCACCGTATTGAGCGCAACCCCTACGTGTGTCGATGGGCTGAATTGGTGGCAAGTACGGACAGAAACGCTCGTCGGGTGGACAGCAGATGGTACCTTAAACGAAGCGTGGGTGGCACCTTTGATCTGTAACAATGCACCGTTGCCACGTATGCGCCCAGGGATGAGCGGAGTTGTCTTACCCGGTGACCCGAATACCATCCGTCCACAACCGAATTCAGGCACGCGACTCGGCACGATACCCGCTGACGGAGAATTTAGTGTAATTGGTGGACCGAGCTGTGGCTCAAGCGGGCGGGTGTGGTATCAGGTCAACTATAACGGTGTGGTTGGCTGGACAGCCGAAGGTGAAGGGTCTACTTACTGGTTGCGTCCCGCAAATGGTGTACCGCCGTTTGTACCACCGCCCAATAACCCGCCTATAAACACAACCTGTACACTCGCGCCACGCCTTGCATCCGGCTTTACGGGGATGGTTGTCCCCGGATTGCCAAATGCGCTCCGTAATCAACCCGGCTTGGAACAAAGTGGCAGTACCGTAATCGGCAACTTACAGCAGGGGGCAATTTTTACGGTGTTGAGTGGTCCCGTGTGCCGTGACGGATATAACTGGTATCAAGTGACGGCGGGTGGTGCAACAGGGTGGACGGCTGAAGGTGAAAACGGGGTGTATTGGCTTGACCCGCTGGTATGCGCGAATGGTCTGGTGTCTCGGCTGGCACCGGGGATGCGCGCCCGTGTAACTCCCGGATTGCCTAATCGTGTACGCACATTGCCCAATATCTCATCTGGCGTAATCGTCGCACGAATTCCGGCGGGCAGTAGCGCATTCGTGTTGAACAATTTTCATTGTGATATAGACGGGCGCTTGTGGTGGCAGGTTGCGTACTTCGGGAGAATCGGCTGGACGGCAGAGGGCGAGAACGGCGTTTATTGGTTAGAACCGACATAAATCACACCTTTGCGCTAATATCCTAGAAGACAAGGCACTGGACATCATGTTTCGGTGCCTTATTATATGTTATTACGAATTGTTGACCTGTTTTGTTATGACGATGTTTGCTTAAGGGAGCTAGCTATTAACACAAGAACGTAAATCTAGGAGAAAGAAATGTCATAAGAATCCTAAAATTATGACTTTATTACGAAAAAATTATGAATTAACGAAAAACCAATTGCGTTACTTACATTGCATTTATTACAATACGACCATAAATGAAATTTAGAACACACTTTAGGAATGTTATATGCCAACCTATAATGCCCGCTACATTGAAAAATGGGTGCGATACCTGAACGATACAGATCGAGAGATGAGCCGTTTAGCCGCGGAAAAACTCGGTGATACCCAGAATACTGAAGTTGTGCCGGAATTGATTAATACGCTACAAAATCGCCCTGATGAAATTCGTTTAGCGGCAGTGCGTTCACTTGGCAAAATTGCTGATCCACGTGCGGTACAACCCTTAGTCAGTTTATTAGATGACATGAACCCGATGATCGCCTCTACTGCGGCGGATGCGCTCGGTCAAATCGGTGATGATAGCGCGGTTTCTGCCCTGAGCAATATCCTGCGGGAGTATAAACAAGAGAACAATCGCCATGATCAAATTCATGGGCATAATCGTGGGGTGTATATGGCGGCAGTCCATGCCTTAAAAGCGCTCAACACCCTTGGAGCACGTACCGCACTTAAGCGGTATTATCGTTAAGCAAATCTGAGTACGTCTCTGCTTCCTATCACATCAGCAAGCAGAACGGCACCACAATTGAATACATTTCATTTTTGCACTGCGCACCCTGTATCGAGGCATTTATGCACTCATGTAGGGTGTTGTGGTTTCTAGTAGTGTTATCCGCCGATGTGATACATTTCGACTTTATTACCGTCATCGTTGGTCATCTTATGGCGTTGCTCACTATAGCGGTCAGTGCGCTTTGTCCATGTGTTATAGATGATCGCTTCAAGTGCTTCATCACTCGCGCCATCGCGCAGGGGCGTGCGTAAATCTGTGCCTTTGGTAGCGAATAAGCAAGTGAACAAACTGCCTTCCGGTGATAGACGCAAGCGTGAACATGCCCCACAAAATGGTTGTGTGACACTTGTAATCAAGCCAATTTCGCCACCACCATCAACATAACGATAGCGTTTCGCGACCTCTCCACGATAATTCGGGTCGATGGGTTTCAATGGAAACGCTGTGTTGATCTTATCGACAATTTCTGCCGCAGGCACGACATGGTCGAGCTTCCAGCCATTCATCGTGCCAACATCCATATATTCAATAAAGCGTACAATCCAACCACGCTCACGGGCTACCCGCGCTAGATCGACAATTGTATGATCGTTGACACCGCGTTGCACCACGGCATTAATCTTGATCGGTGTGATTCCCGCCTTTTCTGCCGCTGTGATTCCCGCCAGCACTTGATCGACACCGGAACGCTTACCGTTCATTTTGCGGAATAAGTCGTCATCTAACGTATCCAGACTGACTGTGATTCGTTGTAATCCTGCGTCCTTAAGCACCTGAATTTTATCCGGCAAGAAAAAGGCATTGGTGGTCATCGCCATATCTTCTACACCGTCAATCTCAGACAGCATACCGACTAATCGCTCGACATTCTGGCGCATTAACGGTTCTCCACCGGTAAGACGC
>DAOTXB010000350.1:0-3792 GCA_034435575.1 Anaerolineae bacterium | reverse complement strand
AGATTGTGAACTTCAATGGATACTATGTAGGCGGGTACAGCACTTATCTCAAAATTCTGTGGATAAAAACAGGACCGAAACGTGAATGTTGCCCGGATTGACAACGCAGAATCGCGCACATGAAATACAGTCGTTAGAGGCGTAATTTCCTGCGTGATATGCTCAAAAGTGGGGTGATTCTCACTAAATGGCAAAATGCGCGTGACACCATCAACAACCAGACCGATGTCCGCAGTTTCGCTGCTCACAATTTGCGGCGATGTGCCGATACTAATGCCGACGGTGTCAGTCTTTTGCCAGTCAAAATAATGGAATGTCCCCAGTGGAAAAACGCGATAGCGCCGCGCGTTGGGCATCATGACGACAGTAAAGCGTGATCCGAAGCAAGGAATAATGGAATCGTAAAGGGCTATGATGTAACCTCACATTTTGACGCCGCCAGCAGTCATACCCTTGACGAGATACTGCCGTGCAAATATGTAGAGTAAAATTGACGGTACGCTATAGATCACCGCAAGCGCAGTCAGGAAGCCGAAATCGACTGAGCCTTGATTGCCGAAAGCACGATATAAGCCCATCGCAATCGGGAAGGTGTTGGGGGAGCGTAAAATGACCAGTGGAATGAGAAAGTCACCCCATGCGGCGAGAAACGCGAACAAGCCCGTCACGGCAACACCGGGACCCACCAACGGGAAAACGATTCTTACCAGGCCGGTGATGCGATTACAGCCATCTAACCACGCCGCCTCTTCCAGATCAATCGGGATACTATCGACAAAGCCTTTCATAATCCAGAGCGATATCGGCAATTGCATCGCAGAGAGAATCAAGATAGCGCCGTGAAACGTGTTAACGAGTTGTAACTGCACTGACATGCTGAAAATCGGAATGATGACTGCTGTAATCGGCATCACCCGCGCCAGAAGAAGTGTGTACATAAACACGGCTTTACCGGGAAACGGCACCCGCGATAATGGATATGCCGCTAATGTCGCCAACACAACCGTCAATAGTGTTGTGCCGATTGCCAGAATGAAGCTATTACGCAACCAGAGCACAATTTCGCTCTCGGCGACGAGTTGCACATAATTGTTGAGCGTCGCCTCCTGTGGAATCTCCCAGGCAGATGATGGATTGGCATTAATTGACGCGAGGACTAGCCACGAAATTGGACCAAAGAAGAATAAAAAGATGCCTGCGTAGTACAACCATTTACCGATTTGAGAGGATCGTATCCGTTGTTGCATCGCCACTTACGATTCCTCCGACCAATCGACACGGATGAAGCGTAGATAGACCAACGCAAGCGCCAGGTTAATCAGCAGCATAATCACCGATGCCGCTGAACCGTAGCCAATCTCGCGGTATTCAAAGGCGTTTCGATAAATATATACGCCAATGACCTCAGATCGCCCAAGTGGGCCGCCACCCGTCATGGCGAAGACGATACCAAACACAGAAAACGTCCCCATCGTAATCAAGATGAAGCTCATCAGAATCGTGTAGCGTAGGAGCGGCAGGGTAATGTGTCGGAATTTTTGCCATGTTGATGCGCCATCAACCGATGCGGCGTCATACAATGCTTCAGGGATGGCTTCCAGCGCAGAAGAAATCAGCAACAGGGTAAAAGCCGTTCCACGCCAGATATTGACGATAATCAGCGATAACAAGGGCGTGTCAATCAGCCAGCGTTGTTTTTCAAGACCAAGTGCGATTAGGATTTGATTGGCTGAACCGCTCTGAAAGTTCAGCACACTCGCCCAGATATAGACCGCCACAATCTCCGGTATGACCCACGCCAGCAGGACACTGCCCCCCACGATACTCTTATTGATGAACCCTGAATATTTGAGTAACAGTGCCAGCGTGAATCCGATTAGGAATTGCCCGACAAATGCCGAACCGAACACAAAAATAAAGCTAATCTGTAGCGAGTTCCAGAATTCGCTATCGGAGAGCAGCCGCACGTAATTTTCGAGTCCGATGAACGAATAATTTTTCGCGTTGGGTCCAATCAATGCCTGATTGGTAAAGCTGATGATGATCGCCCATACCGCCGGAATTATGACGAAGAGTAGCATCAACGCCAGTGCAGGTAACATGAAGAACAGTAGCGAATATTCGCTCAAGCGGCGACGGGAGAATTTGCGATTGAAGATCGTGATGGATTTTGCGTCAACGTGTAGGGAGAACATCGAATTTTCAACAACCTGTGGTTGATTGGTTGGTGGCATCCCACAGGACATCTATGGAATGCCACCAGAAAAAATCATTTTAGTCTAACGATAGACGCTTCACGTTGTCTTCGCCAACAATGTTTATGATTGCTTCAGCAAAGAGTTCCATTGCTTCCTGTGCAGTGGCTTCACCCAGCATGATGCGCTCAGTTGCAATCTGGATCTGTTCAGATACGCGATTGTAATCCACGCTCAATGGACGGAACGACTGGTAGGGCATGACCTGCTCTGTGATAGCGGCAACGTGGTCGTCATCAACGGAGGCATCAAGACGTGTCGGGATACCACCTACACCCTGAGTATATTGTGTGATGCTGTCTGCGCTGGACATGAACTGAATGAATTCCCATGCAAGTTCTGGATTTTCAGTTGTGCTGGACATTGACCATCCCCAGCCACCACCCATGCTGACAAAATCCTGACCGTTGATGCCTTCACCTGCACCGATGGCTGGCATTGGTGTCCATGTGAGCACCTCATCGCGATTTTCAATACCCCATGGGCCATCCGGCGCGTACAAACCCCAGACAACATTGACCGCTACAGCCATGGCGACATCACCATTTGCCAGGCCTTCTTGTAAATAAAATACCCACGGTTCCGGTTCCATAAAGGGTTCCGCCGCAGATAAACCGTCCCCGAACATACGCTCGTAGAATGCAAAGGCGTTCAATAATGCGGGACTTTCAACGACCCATTTGCCATCTTCAGGATCAAGCAATTGTCCACCCGCACCACGGAATAGCATGAAGAAGCCGTCCATTGTTGTGCCTTCGCCCCAGATGGTGCCAGATTCGACTTCCATCGGGATTACATCTTCAACATTGGCTTGAACCGCTTCTGCTGCGGCAAAAACTTCTTCCCAGCTTGTCGGTGCAAACGGCATTTCCACACCGGCTTCTTCTAAAATATCGATGCGATAGAAGAGCACACGTGTATCAGTGTTATACATAATGGCATAAACAGAATCTTTTAGAGCCGGCATATCCTTCATACCTTGTGGAAATTGCTCCCAGCCATCCCATTCTGCGACGTAATCATCAAGTGGTGAAATCAACTCGGCTGCAACGTATTCCGGGATGGTTTCCGCACTGATAGAGAAGACATCCGGTCCTACACCGGCACTAAAATCCAGTAGTAATTGGTCATTATAACCTTCAGTGGGCTCGTTAATGACGACATTAACCGTCACGCCTTCTTCGGCTTTCATCGCAACAAACTGTTCAATTAAGCTGTTGACGGTTTCAGAACGGGGGTCACCGGGAAATGAAATCGTCAATTCAACTTCGTCCTGTGCGCTTATTGTTGCTCCACCGAGCAAAACACTCGTCAGAAGGACAATCAAGCCTAATGCGATAAACTTGCGTGCTTTTAACATTTCTTACTCCTAGAATGTGGCTAAAAATTTAGTCCTTGTTCGTTAACTAGCTGTTTCTGTAAATAGACTTCCCCTCTCTAGTCTATTGATATGGTTATTTTCTGGTTGAACCATTACTCAACATCCCATGGATTGCCTGTGCTATTGTTGCGATAGAGCACAGGGAAATAGGGACCC
>DAOTXB010000349.1:0-3924 GCA_034435575.1 Anaerolineae bacterium | reverse complement strand
GTGTGGTCTAAACGCACCCGCCGGAAGGTGAGCGACACCCGCCGTCGTCGTGTGATGCGTAGTCCATCATACAGGTCAGATTTACGCGGGGGAATACCGTGTTTCCAATCGTTTATAAATCACCTGTGGCTGAACCCACAGGCAGATAGGACAACCCTCTTAAGGAGGCTAGAACTAATAAGTTGTGCATGAAAATAGCCGCAACGTGGATTGGACAACCTCTGGTTGTTTATTGCCTCATGGTTCAGCATGAGGTATCCGTTAAAATTCCAGCCAACACCTCCAAATAAATTATGATTAGCTATCGCTTAGTTGATGCTCATCACACACTCAAAAAGGCTTGCATGGGCGCTCATAACGGTGAACTAACATGATGCTGATGTATTGTGTCTTTATCAATGCTATGCGATAAAATAGGTAGTCTCTTATCATTGCATCACCATTGTCCATACCTACCAGCTCAGAGGCAAAATGATACGATCAATTCTCGCAGATTATGATGTTGATCTCGAAAAAACATTTATTCCGACAAGAAATGCTGTCCGCGAAGACTTAGAAAAAAGTATCCAGAATAATGACATGATCTGGATTGATATTGTCGAACCCACAATCGATGAAATTAGTTGGTTGGTCGAAAATTTAAACTTACATCCATCGGTGGAAAAAGACCTCATGCAGGATGACCTGCGCCCGTCATTAATGGTATATAAAGACTATATTTTTCTCTCGCTCTTTCAGCCGAAGTTACGCGACCATCGTGTAATTGGTGCGGAAATTCACTGTATTATGGGGTCGAATTTCTTTGTGACCGTGCGTCGCTCACAGGATACGGTAGTTGACGATGTGTATAACCGCATTGCCCAGAACACGACAAGTTGGCAACGTGGTGTCGCTTATTTTTTGTATTTGACCGCGCAACACGTTGTTGATGCCTATTATCCGATGTTGGATCGTATCAGTCATCGGCTTAATAATCTTGAAGATACGTTTTTGAACGATGGGCGCGATAGTGTGTCACAAAAGACCGTGTATCGCATCAAGCAAGAGCTTATTACGATGCGTCAAATGGTCGCGCCACAGCGTGAGGTGCTCGCCAGTGTATTAGGCGAAAGCAGAGTGGCTTCTACACAGACAGACCGTGATTTGTTCCGTCATCTATATGAGCGCCTGCTACGGGTCTATGATGTGATTGATTCACAACGTGATTTGACCAGTTCGATCCTCGATCTGATGAATTCTAGCGAATCTAAAAAACTCGCTGATGCGATGAATCGCTTAACCATTTTCTCGATGATCTTTTTGCCCTTGACGTTTTTCACGGGTTTCTTCGACCTGAACTTCGCCACAACCCGCGACCCATTTACCTTACCGATTAGTGGTCAATGGATGTTTGGGCTAATTATTCTATCTATGCTAGTATCATCGTTATTGATGTATGGGTTCTTCCGTTATCGTAAATGGCTTTGATAGCACGTAGCTTGTATGAAGGGGAATATTATTTCATCGATGTATTCAGGAGATGAACATAATACATTAAAAGACATAAACGATCAGAAACACCTTATAGAAAGTCGTGAAAGCTTTGTAAAACGTGTGGCTATCGTCGCTGGTATTGCAATATTGACGATTTTGTTGTTGCTATTTCTATTGGGTACATTGAATTTACTCCCATTATTGTTTTTGAGTATCCTGATTGCAGTCAGTTTACGGGGTATGGCTAATCAGATACAAAAGCACACGCCATTTGGACATAATGTATCTCTTTTAATTGTACTCATTGGCATAATGAGTGCTATTGGCGTTGCCGGTGTTACTCTTGGTCCTAGTATCTCTGGGCAGACCACTCAATTTACAGAGACAATCCCTCGTTCGATTGAGGATTTGCGCGTTCAGTTATCCGATACAGAGTGGGGGCAATGGATCATTGCACAGGTAGAGCAAGTATCTACACAGGATTTACCGTTAGAATCCAGCGATATGTTTTCGCGTTTGACAGGCGTGTTTTCATCTACTTTAGGCGGGTTAACTAACGCATTCATCATTCTGTTTATCGGTGTGTATCTGGCTGTAGAACCGTCGATTTACATAGACAATATGGTTCGTCTATTCCCTAAGGAGCGTCGCCCCCGCATGCGGGAAATTTTCGATGCAGTAAAGGATAAACTTCGTGATTGGATACTTGCGCGATTGGGATCAATGATCGTTGTAGGTATCTTGACGACAATTGGATTATTTTTGCTAGGCGTTCCATTGGCACTTACACTTGGTATTATTGCGGGTGTACTGTCTTTTATACCTAATTTTGGACCAATTATTGCGACAATTCCGGCAGGTTTAGTTGGTTTTACTGTTAGTCCACAAATGGGATTACTCTATATTCCATTACTGTATACCGCTGTGCAACAGATTGAAAATAATTTAGTTACACCCGTGATTGAGCGCGAAACAGTGTCCCTACCTCCAGCATTAACAATGTCTTTACAGCTAATTTTGACCGTTATTGTTGGGCAGTTCGGTTTAATTGTCGCCGCGCCTTTCGCAACTATGATGATCGTGTTTGTACGTATGATTTATATAGAAGATATTCTCGGTGACCAAGTGCCACCTTCGTAGAAGTGATTTAAATTCAGTTGAAAAACTGTTCATACTTCTAAATAGATAGTTAGGAAGATAACAAAGGCGACTGTATAGTGTGTCGCCTTTGTTGAAATTATACGATTAACGTACAAACGCAGTAAAGGCAGGTAAATCGCCATTCACCATGATTTCCGGTGTCCACGCGACTCCGAGAATTGTCCAACGCTCAGAATTTTCTGGTGTTTCATAGGTGTAAACACGGGTAGCAGTGCCGGACGTGTAATCATCAATGTGGTTAATCGGTGGTTCCGCCTGTGTCGGGTCTTGTTCCGCCCACACGAGTATCCATCCACCGGGAACAGCCACACCCTGTGCAAAGGAAAGGAAATGTTGATCAATTTCGCTGACCACACCATCTCGCCCGATGATGACAAAGCGCGATGTCGAAATTTCAGTGGGTTCATCCATGTTGAACGGCTCTAAAAGTTGTACCAGCACAGCCTGACCATCATTGATAAACGTGGCGTTCAGAATGACATCAACTGTGTTTTCGTAAATGGTTGTGATGTCTCCATTCGCATCTGCAACGCGCACAGTGTTGGCAACGAATACCGGTCCCATTGGCTCACCGGCAGGCAGACTATCATCCAATTCAGCGAATACCGTTTCACCTGTTGCAGGTAGAAAATCTCCATTGAGATTGCCAAAGTAAGTTGGGACTTCAGTAATGCTGTTATCCGCAAATGACCACCCGAAAACTGGCAATGCACCACCGATCCCCATACCGACACCCGGATACCCGATAGCAACCAAACCATTGTCATCAAATTGTGTCACGGTTGGGATAATGGGGAAGTTTGCGAGATTGCTGAGGACCGCTGGTGGGGCTTCGTTAGCAGTGATGCTATTGGCTATACCACCATTAAGATCGTACAGGCGAATTTCCCATTCCGGTCCACTGGTATCTGCGGTTTCGTCGAACGCAATGTAATTCAATATGCCAACGGCAATGGTGCTATCATCCGGGCTAAAGGCACCCATCCGACAACCGGCAATGTCGTCTAACTGCATGTCGATCAGATTGGTGCCAGATACTAGATCACGCAGAATAAATTGCCACATCTGCACCATATTTTCGCTCGTCGGTGGTTGATTCGCACAGACTGCCGCGAGGGTGCCATCACTAGAAAAGGCAAAGTCCCCCGCGCCGACAAATGTATTGTCGCCGAAACCAAAATCAACCACATCACTCTCGCCATTGGCACTCACGCGAATCAGCGTGTTATCTATGCCATTATGGAGATAGACCTGCCAATCCTCCGCCTGCGCCTTGACAGAAAATAGACC
>DAOTXB010000348.1:0-6109 GCA_034435575.1 Anaerolineae bacterium | reverse complement strand
TAATCCTCACGGCTCATCAACGCCGCCGGACTATGGATGTAACGGCATGGCATCGAAATGACCGTCGCTGGAATCCCGCCATCTGTAATGTGAATCCCGCCTGCGTCCGTGCCACCGCCCCGGCTAGTCTTAAATTGGTATGGGATGTTATTATCGGTAGCGGTTTTTTGCACAAATTTGAGTAATTTCGGGTGCGCGATCATGCTCGCGTCCATCACGGTGAGCGCGGGACCGTCACCCACTTTGCAGGTGGGGTTCACATCCAAATTTTGGTCGGGATCAGCGTTAGGGTCAGGCAAATCGTGTGCGGTGGTGCCTTCGAGCGCAATCGCCACATCGGGCTTGAGCGTTTGGGCGGCCACACGCGCCCCGCGTAAGCCGATTTCTTCCTGCACGCTGAACGATGCCAGCACATCAACCGGATATGGTCCCCCTTGCAACACGTCGATCAGCAGAGAACAACCCACACGGTCATCGAAGGCTTTACCACGAAGCATCGTCTCGCCAATTTCCATATATGCTGAATCGAACACTGCGCGGTCACCGCGCTCAACATTGTTCACGCCGTCTTTTTTGGTCGCGCCAATGTCAATCCGCAGGTTTTTGAGCTTGACCACATTTTTATCACGATTTTGATGAATCGGAGTCCAGATTATGACACCTTGCACATCGTCTTTGCCGATTTTGACGCGTAAACCGGGCAAAATCCGGTCATCGACACCGCCCACATTGATAAATCGCAACAATCCGTTACCGTCGATACCGGTAATCATAAAGCCGATTTCGTCCATGTGTGCGTCAAGCATGACGCGGGGCAGATTGTCGCCCGTGCCTTTTTTGATTGCGGTGACGCTCCCCATCGGGTCGATGCGTAACTCATCCACATGATCTTTGATCGCGTCGATCACCAATTTGCGGATTGCGCCCTCATCGCCGGAAACCCCGACCGCTTCAGATAATTCTTTCAATAACATACACTGTCTCCAGTTGAGTTGTTAGTAACCAGTTTTCAGTAATTAGTTTTCAGTTTTCGTGTTGCCGGTTTACGCTGATCTGAGTAAACAGCGTCATTCGCCCAATTCAATCTGCGTTTCACCCGCTTCATCAAACATCTTGAACGCGAACGCCATCCGTGATAAGCCGGAGTCGTCGCGCATTTTATACAGATCTGCTCGCCCTTTGATTGTTGCGGGAAAGTTCCACGGCACATCTTGCGTTGCAACGATCCCACGTTTACCGGCAAGCGCGTGTGCGATGCGGTGTTTTTGCCACCACATCATCTTATCTTCTGGTAAGGCATCAATATCCCACCAGCGCACATCAATTGCTTCCCCAGCTTGTGGGGTCAGTTCTCCGCCGATAGCCTCCGCGACAAATAACGCAGTGTGATTTTGTGCATGTGTCCAGCGTGGTAGCGTATAGATGCCGACCAGATACGACAATTTCACATCGATGCCGGTTTCTTCTTTGACTTCTCGCACCGCGCATTGTGCAGGCGATTCACCCGCATCCACGCCACCACCGGGTAAATTCCACACCTCAAAATCTTCGCGCTGAATCAGCAAGATCTGGTCATCTTTCAGCACCACCGTATTTGTGCCTGTTGGCATTAAGCCGTTTCCTCAGCCTCTGCCGGTTTCAAGTCGTCCCACTCAATTGTGGCGAGAAAATCATCATCCAGATCAGCGATGAAGTGCGCCAAGAGGCGTCCGGCGCGTTCAATATCGCGCAGATCAAGCGTTTCTACGGGCGAGTGCATATTGCGAATCGGAATTTCGACAAGTGCGGTGGGTACGCCTTCGCGGGAAATTTGAATCGCCCATGCGTCCGTCCCACTCGCCGCCGGGATCACATCGGTCTGCACTTTAATCTCATGATATTTGGCTGTATCCATGATTTTCTCGCGCAATTTGTCGTGGAAATTCGGACCTAAGCCCAGACCAGGACCATTGCCCATTTCCAGCGCGTCATCATCATTCACACCGGGTTGTTTGGCGAAGCCCACATCAAGCGCAATCGCAATATCCGGCTGAATTTTGTAGGCGGCAGTCTTGGCACCATACAAGCCAGTTTCTTCCTGCACGGTGGCGGCGGCGTATACATCCCAACTATGGCTCATGCCCTGTAATTCGTTCAAGCAAGCGCTCACAGTGGCGACACAAGCGCGGTCATCCATCGCTTTGGCGGCGAGCTTTTTGCCCTGTAATTCCACCATCGGCACATCAGGCGTGATGAGATCGCCGATTTGCACCAGTTCGTTGACTTTTTCCGCAGGCAAGCCCACGTCAATAATCAGACGACCAAAGCCGGGGTATTTTTTGCGGGCGCTCGCTGTCAATAGATGCGGGGGCACAGTGGCGACCACACCGGGCAGAGCTTCACGTCCATGTACCATCACCGGTTGCGCCAACATCACACGATTATCCACCCCGCTGATGCGATGCACAAAGATGAATCCATCAACAATATCGCGCACCATCATGCCAATCTCGTCCATATGGGCGGCGAGCATGATCTTACGTGCCGGAGCGCCATCTTGACGTGGTTTTGTCGCACGTTTAATGCCGATCAAACTACCGAGTTTGTCCTGTTCCGTCTCATCCACAAAATCTTGCCATGCCTCATGGATGATCTCACGAACTGGACCTTCATGACCGGAAGGGGCGTGTGCCTCCACCAGCGACTTTAAGTGTTTTTTTACATCAAACAAATACTATTCTCCCTTGAATAATGTTCGGTTGGCGCACGCTGTTGTCCAACCGTTAGGCTAAGCATGGGTCTTTGAAAAATTATTTTAACCGTTCATAAACTATCGTGCCACTGTTGACTCGCATCCTTATAACCTGTGGTGATACGGGGATCAATGCCCATCATCAGAAATGATGCACAAAGTCTGACTCTGCGTTAGATTTAAGATGAATAGGACTTTGGCTCTTCATAATTATCTAAGCGGGAGTATGTGCTAATGCTTCCCTACCGTACACAAAAATTGTAGGGGTGGGTCAATGTATCTGCCCGCCCACACACAAAGGAGATTTTAAAATGGATGTTCAGGGATTAGTGACACTTGTCACAGGTGGCGCGTCAGGTTTAGGTGGCGCGACAGCAACCCGCCTCGTGCAACAGGGCGCGAAGGTGATTCTGCTTGATCGTGATGAAGAAAAAGGCGCATCACTCGCGGATGAATTGGGCGAAAATGCCCGTTTTGCACAGGCAGATGTGACCAGCGAAGCAGACGTTCAGGTGGCGGTTGATCTGGCACAGAGTGAATTCGGGGCGCTCCACGCACTCGTCAATTGCGCGGGAGTTGGGTTGGCAATGCGGACACATCATCATAAAAATGGGGCGCATCCGTTGGATTTGTTTGAGCGCGTCATCAAGATTAACCTGATTGGCACGTTTAATTGTATCCGGCTGAGTGCGGGCTTGATGTCACAGAATGAACCGAACGAAAACGGTGAACGCGGGGTCATCATCAATACGGCATCGGTGGCGGCGTATGATGGGCAGATCGGGCAGGCGGCATATGCCGCATCGAAAGGCGGGATTGTTGGCATGACCTTGCCGATTGCGCGTGATTTCGCCCGTTCTGGCATCCGTGTGATGACCATCGCGCCGGGGTTATTTGATACGCCGTTGCTGGCGGCATTACCGGAACAAGCGCGTGTGTCACTCGGTCAGCAGGTGCCGTTCCCGTCCCGCCTCGGTGATCCGACAGAATACGCGCAATTGGCGCAATCGATCCTCGAAAATCCGATGCTCAATGGCGAGGTCATTCGCCTCGATGGGGCGATCAGGATGGCACCGAAATAAGCACAGGGTATCCCTCATTACGAATCAAAAAAGTGCGCTAGCGGTGGCGCACTTCTCAGCCATGATCCTGGAAGGACTCGAACCTTCAACCAATTGATTAAGAGTCAACTGCTCTGCCAATTGAGCTACAGGACCTTGTTCACACAAAGCATTATAGCCGGACATCACAGAGCGTCAAGTGTTGACTAAGTGTCGTCCGTATGCGCTAACTCACGATTGAGAATTCGCTTGTCCCTGCCATTGTTGCACCAAATTGCTTCCACAAACTGTCTCCCCAGAGTGTGTTCATCCGGTCACCCTTTTGTCAACATTTTCATATTTATCATAGTACAAATGTTCAAATATTGGTGATGGAAGATGCTATATTGATCCGTCGTATAATGAACTCATGGATTAGTGAAGTAATTAGGATGTAAATAATGTATCAGGTTCAATTTCCTATTTTGGATTTTAGATGGTCTTTTACAGGGGATAAGTTAGCCGTCGTGGGAAATGCCGACTCACCAGATAACAGGGTAAGAATCTATGATAAGGATTTACAACTTAACGGTTATTTAAATAGTGATTACTATGATCTCAATCAACTGAGTTGGATTAACACTAGTGATACTATCGCTGCAATTATCACATTTATCTATGATGCGGGGACAGATCATGTGACATATAACTCGATGATACGTGTCTGGGATACAAAGTCCAAAGAAATTATAAACGATTTATCGACAGAGTTAAAACACAGTCCTACACTGATTTCGGCAAGTCCAAACTCACGTTTTCTAGCAGCATTCATCGGTAACAACAAAATGCCCTACATTAATATCTGGGATGTGAAATCACTAGAAGAAGTGATAACCATACCTGTGAAAAATGCTATAAGAAATATTTATTGGGATAGCACAGCATCTTCAATTGTATATCTGAACTATAAAGATGAGTACAATTTGTTCGATATAAGGCGTGGAGTTTCCCTTTGGAAAAAACAAATCACAGGTTTATGTCAACGCAAAGACTATTCCTTACTAGGCATCGATACTCAAGGTAGAATTAAATTTTGGAACATGAGAAATGATACAGAGGGTGCATTATTTGATGAACAATCAGATAAACCAATGAGTTCTGCTAAATGGAACAGTGATAGCAAATATGTTCTAAGTATAGATCATTATAGACAGCTCTATTTGTGGTCTATAGATGAAGGGTTTATGGACAGACCATTAGTTGATGGTGTTGTGGATAAATTCTTCTGGAGTCCAGACGGAACAAGATTTGCCACAATAGCCAAAAATACTATTCGTGTTCACGATATTTATCAGAAAAAGACAAACCCCACATATCAAATAAGTGACCATCATATAATTGATATCAAGTGGAATCCTGTAAGGGATCGCATAGCAGTAGAAACAAAGAACGGAATTAGTCTATGGAAACTTGATGGCTATGTCAAAGATGATGCATTTCTAGAGTGAAACTAAAGCTCGACACACAACAGCAATCACAGGTCAGGCTGACGCGAGCCATCATTTCAGCGTATAATGCACCCGTTTTGCATACGTGAGCCGTTCTCAGCATAAGGCGCTATGACCATACTTTTGACCCTGCTGACCATCGTGTATAGTGTCGCCGCCATCCTGCTAGCGCTGTTCTCTACGGGTATCTTCATTTTACTAGGGCTGTGGTTTAAGCATCATAAACACGCCGATGCACTCCCCATCACAGATCAGACACATTGGCTGAGTGTGACGGTGCAGTTACCCATCTATAACGAGTCAGATGTCATCCATCGCCTGCTGAACGCCGTTACCGCGCTCGATTACCCGCAAGATCGCTTACACATTCAGATTCTCGACGATTCCACCGACGACACCACCCGCCTAATCGCAGAATTCGTCACGACGGCACAGGCGAACGGTCTGCCCATCAGCCACATCCGACGCACTGACCGCACCGGCTATAAAGCGGGCGCACTCGACTATGGCTTGCAGATCACACAAAGCGACCTGATCGCCGTCTTCGATGCTGATTTCGTGCCGGAGCCGGATTTCCTTAAGCGCACGGTACCTTATTTTGCCGATCAACCGAAACTCGGCATTTTGCAAACCCGTTGGGCACACATCAACGCCGGACAGAACCTCATCACGCGCTCACAGGCGATGAGCATCGATGGGCATTTCGTCGTGGAGCAGACCGCACGCAATCGTGGAGGATTACTCATCAGTTTCAACGGCACAGGCGGGCTGTGGCGCAGGCAATGTATTCATGATGCAGGTGGATGGTCAAGCCAGACCGTCGCGGAAGA
>DAOTXB010000347.1:0-7133 GCA_034435575.1 Anaerolineae bacterium | reverse complement strand
GCTATCCGAATCCGATTCGATTGAGTGATCTTGATCATTATCAAACAGAAGACCACACTGAAGCGGTTACTCAACTTCAAATGCCTGAGTCCCCTATTTTTGAACATGAAGACGCGGACGAAATTCCACAATCACGGATGCGACAGACCATCGGGCGACGGTTGGCAACCAGCATGCGGGACGCGCCCCATTTTTACGTTACTGGTGAATTTGACCTTGAACCCGCCTGGCAACAATTAAAAACAATGTCAGCTAAGGTATCACTCAACGATTTGATTCAATTTATCACCATCCAAACCTTATTACAGGTTCCAGCAGTAAACGCGACCTATGAAAATGATCGCCTGTTCCGCCACCAACGGGTGAACCTCGCAATTGCAGTCGCACTTAAAGATGGTTTGATTACACCGGTTATTCCTGAGGCGCAACGCTATTCATTAGTCGGATTATCTGAAATCACAAAAGAAGTGATCCAACGCGCACGGCGTAAACGCCTGCAACCAGAAGATTTACAACCGGGGACATTCACCATCAGCAACCTCGGTGTGATGAAAGGTGTTGACCAATTTACTGCCGTGATTAACCCACCACAGGTTGCTATTTTAGCCGTTGGTCGCGTTAAGCCACGCCCAATTGTGATCGATGGCGGGTTACACATCAGGCATACAGTACACCTAACATTGAGTGGCGATCATCGTGTTGTTGATGGCATGGACCTTGGCAGGTTTATGAACCAATTTGAGGATGAGTTAGAGAAGTTTTCCGGCTAATTTAGTAACACTTTTACAAATTAAACTATTGAATATTTAGAGACAAATCATATGACAACAACGATACCCCAGTTATCCGTCGACAAGCGCCAGCATATGTTAAGGCGCATGCTCGACATCCGCTATACAGAAGAAAACATCCAGCAACTCTTTCTGGAAAATCTGGTACGTGGCACGACCCATCTGGCAATAGGGCAAGAAGCCTGCGCGGTTGGTACGGCGCAATCTTTACAATCCGGCGATAAAGTGACGTGTACCTATCGTGGGCATCACCATGCGCTGGCGCTCGGCATGTCCATTAAGGCACTTATGGCAGAGATGATGGGGAAGGAATCAGGTGCTTGCCAGGGCAAAGGTGGCAGTATGCACATGACCGATGCAGAGAACGGCTTGCTCGGTGCGAACGCCATCGTGGGCGGGCAAATCCCGATTGCAATTGGTGCGGCACTTACCCAGCAGGTCAAGAAGACGGGCAACATTGCGGTGACATTTTTCGGTGATGGCGCGACAAATATTGGTGCGTTTCATGAAGCCCTGAATATGGCGGCGATCTGGAAATTACCCGTTTTGTTTATCTGTGAGAACAATTTGTATGGGGAATATTCTGCATTGCATCGTACCACCCCCGTTGAGGACATTGCAACACGCGCCACCAGCTATAATATGCCCGGCAAGATTGTGGATGGGCAGGACGTGGAAACCGTCGCCCATGCTGTAAAACAAGCTGGAGATCGGGCACGCGCTGGTGATGGTCCGACATTACTTGAGTTCAAAACCTATCGCTACAAGGGACACTCCCGTACCGACCCCGCAACATACCGCCCGGAGGGTGAATTAGAGCAGTGGTTAAAACGTGATCCCATCACCATTCTCAAAGATCGCATGATTGCAGACGGTCAACTTGATGACACCGAATTTGAGGAGATTACTCAAGCGGTTGAACGTGAAGTAAGCACCGCTATCAACTGGGCAAAGGCTGAATCGTATCCACCGCTCGAAGCTCTGGCAAAGGATGTCTTCTATAAGGAAGGGTACCAATGACAGAATTGACCTATCGTGAAGCGGTGTGTAAAGCCCTCGCAGATGAGTTACGGAATGACCCTGACGTTATTTTCTTCGGGGAAGACGTGGCTGAAGCCGGTGGGGTTTTTAAGGTCACACCGGGGTTACTGGAGGAATTTGGTGCGGAACGCGTACGTGATACACCAATTTCTGAGCAGGCGATTGTCGGCTCTGCTTTGGGGTCTGCGATTACCGGCTTGCGTCCGGTTGCGGAGTTAATGTTCGCTGATTTTACACTAGTAGCAATGGATCAAATTGCCAATCAGATGGCGAAATATCGCTATATGAGTGGCGGTCAATTCAAAGTTCCGGTGACAATCCGCGCCGCGCAGGGTGGTGGTGCTGGTTTCGGCACACAACATTCGCAATGTGTAGAATCATGGTTAATGAATTTCCCCGGCTTGTATATTGTTTCTCCGTCTACACCTGCGGATGCCTACGGGCTATTACGTGGTGCGATACGTGAGGATAATCCGGTCTTTGTGCTAGAACATAAAGGGCTTTATGCCATGAAAGGCGAGGTGCCGGATGATGCTGGAGCAATGCCACTGGGAGAGGCTAAGATATTGCGGGAGGGACGTGATGTGACGGTGGTCGCCACGCAATTGATGACACATCGTTCATTAGAAGCCGCCGAAACACTCAGCGATGAAGGTATTGATTGTGAAGTGATTGATTTACGGAGCATGGTTCCCTTAGATACCGATACCATTCTTGAATCACTTAAGAAGACCAATCGGCTGGTGATAGTAGAGGAATCTCCACACGGTGCCGGATGGGGTGGCGATATTGTATCTCTGGCGGCGCATGAGGGAATTTATTACCTAGAAGCCCCCGTTTTCCGTGTGAATATGGGATCAAATTTGATCGCCTATAGCCCTCCCCTAGAAGATGAGGTGATTCCCAACGCGGGCAGAATTGCGACGGCAATACGAGACGTCATGTCGCATTCCGCTTGAGGTTGTGATTTACAGACGTATACCAAGTGAAAGGAAGACGCAAAACCACAAAGATTATAGAAGAAGTTGATGACACATCTTTAGCAACACATGATTGTCAAAATATAAGGAAAAGAGAACAACTATGTTTAAAACTAAATCTGGTTTACTGCTTGTGCTTATCGCCGCACTGCTGATGATGAGTGTCGGTGTTGTTTATGCACAAGATGACGAAGACCTGCCTGATTCAATTCGTTTCGGTATTCTGAGCGGACCGCCTGTAGAAACTGTGGCGAACTTGATGGTAGAACAATTCAACGAAGTATATCCTGATATCGAGGTGGAATTAGAATTCCTCTCCGGTGATATTGCCGCCGCTTTTGCCGCGCAAGCCGCTTCAGGATCATTGCCGGATGTCATTTTCCTGGCAGACCTATTCGTTGTACCGTTCGTACAAGGTGACATCGTCATTGATATGGAGCCATTGGCAGAAGCTGATGAAACCTTCGACCTCAGTGATGTATACGCAAATATGCTTGATCTGAGCCGTGTCGGTGGCGAAGGGCTTTACATGATTCCATCATCCTTTGATGTGGTGACCATGTACTACAACACCACCATGTTTGAAGAAGCTGGCGCACCCTTACCCTCAGCGGATTGGACATGGGACGACTATATCGCCGCCTGTTCCATTATCCGTGCAGAACTCGGTAACTACTGCCTTTCAAATGGTACTGCACAAGACGCGTATCAGTGGTGGGCGAACTATGTGCCGTGGATTAGTGGTTACGGCGGTCAGTTGCTAGAGGAAGACGGCGTTACCGTTGCACTAGATTCACCGGAAGTTATTCAGGCGATGGAAGGCTGGACAGGTCTCTGGACAGAACATGATATTGCACAACCACTTGATTTTGATGCTGGTGGTGAATGCTTCATCGTTGGCGAATGTGCCACGACGCTGTTTATCCCCGGCTACATGGGCGCTGTCCGTGCACTGGAGCCTGCACCATTTGATTGGGATGTTGAAGTAATCCCGACCCATCCAGAAGGCAAGTTCACCGGTATGGGTACCTTTGGTTTCGCAGTCTCCTCAAGTTCAGAATATCCTGAACTGGCGTGGGAACTCGTTAAAGGGCTGGTTTCCGTAGACACACAGATCACCCTTGCTGAGAACTATAGCGGTATTCCGTTACTACAATCCTTGCGCGAAGACCCGGCAATTGTGGAATTAGCCGGTCCGCCAGATAACATCACCGCGTTCATCGAAAATGGTGAAAATGGCATTACACCGACATACTTCCCTGGTGAATGTGGTAGCCTCTATGCCGGTTTGATCCAACAAGAGATTGAAGACGCGTTAGAAGCCTCCATTTTAGGGATGATGAGCGTAGAAGATGCCTTTACGTTCGCTGATGAGAATATTCAGCGTTGTCTGGATCGCAGTATAGAATCAGACGACTAGGTCAATCACTGACCTGATACAACGCACATCTTTTGGGGAATAAACACTTTATGGGGGCACTATTATATGTGCTCCCATATATCAGCCGTTGGAGACATGCGTTGGGATAACTACATAAAAATCAAGTAGGTTTGGTTAGGAGAAAATTATGGCAACTGCTTCACCTTCTTCTGAGAAAAGTAGACGCATCGCCCCCTGGAAGCAAGAAAACTTTTGGCGTGACACAGCAAGAGGGTACCTGTTTATTTTACCGGTTGTATTGGGGTTGCTCATCTGGACGTTTGGTCCGATGTTAGCCTCTGCCTATTACAGTTTCACAGATTATCGCATCGTTGATCCACCGGAATTTATCGGCTTACAAAATTATATAGATCTTTTCACAAATGACAGATTGTTCCTCAGATCATTAGAAATTACATTTAAATACGCCGGTATGTTCATCGTCGCCGGGCAGATACTCAGTTTGATGACGGCAGTGTTGCTGACACAAAATATACGCGGGCAGTCCATTTTCCGCACAATTTTTTATCTGCCTGTCGTCGTTCCTCAGGTTGCAGTCGCGTTATTATGGCGCTATCTCTTCAACAAAGATGTTGGTCCTATCAACCGCTCAATTGAACTTATCGGGCTTGAGCCTGTTAACTGGCTTGGCTCGCCGGATTGGGCGCTGATGTCGCTGGTTATCATCAGTGTTTGGGGGGGCGCGGTATCGACGATTATTTATGTTGCCGGCTTACAGAATATCCCGAATGATTTACATGATGCGGCAAAAATTGATGGCGCAAATGTTGTACAGCGTTTCATCAGAGTAACGTTGCCAATGCTCACGCCGACTATTTTCTTTAACGTAGTGACTAACGTCATCCTATCGTTTCAATTTTTCGTGCCTGCTTTCATCATGACAGAAGGTGGTCCGGCACGGTCTACCTATGTGTATAACCTGAACCTTTATGATAAGGCGTTTTCATGGTTAGAAATGGGGTACGCATCTGCGATGGCGTGGATTATGTTCGCCATTATCGTCTTCTTCACCGCTTTAATATTTAGAAGTTCACCGCTATGGGTTTATTACGAAGGGGATATGCGAAAATGAGCCAATCACAATCTGTTGATATTGCCCCATCCTTACGCCAGGTCAACACAGACAGCAATCGTGCCGGTCGCCGTCGCTACATCTGGAGTCGTGTGATGGTTTATGCTATGTTGATCATCTGTGGATTTTTCTTCATCCTTCCACTCCTATTTATGGTTAGCACCTCGCTGAAACCATTTGAAGAGATCAATTCGTATCCGCCGACATTTTTGCCAGAAACAATGCAACCAGAAAATTATACCGAGGCGTGGACATACGAAGGCACTGACTTTCCGCGCTGGACGATGAACACACTCATTATTCTGGCGGCGACATTGCCTGGTGTGCTTATCACCTCATCGCTGTGTGCTTATGGGTTTACACGATTAAAGTTTTTCGGGCGTAATTTCTGGTTTATGCTGGTGCTTCTATCAATTATGCTCCCGCCACAGGTCACGCTCATTCCGCTATATATCCTATTCTTCCGTTTGGGCTGGCTGGATACATTTTTACCGCTGGTGATTCCGGCATGGTTTGGCGGTGGGGCGTTGAATATTTTCTTGATGCGCCAGTTCTTTATGCAGATACCCTATGATTATGATGAAGCCGCGCTCATTGACGGGGCGAATCACCTACAAATTTGGGCGTATATTTATGTACCTCTATCCCGTCCAGTGCTGGTAACGGTTGCCCTTCTGACAACACTCACTATATGGAATGACTTTTTTGGTCCTTTGATCTATTTGACTTCACCGGAAAATTTTACGCTCGCGCTGGGACTCAACAAGTTTAGAGGATTATATAACGTCCGAACTGATTACATCATGGCGATGTCTACGCTTATGGTCGTACCGATGATCTTTATGTTCCTTGCGGCACAACGCTATATTGTACGCGGGTTCGTAACCAGTGGATTTAAATAGGCGGGCAACCCGATAGACCAAATAGACGATGGAATTTTGTGCACGGTAGCACACATCACCACATAAACGGGAAAGATGTGCTCAAAAATGGGCACATTACCCTATCAATTTGCCCTATGAAAATGATGTTACATATATGCAATCCGAAAGGATAACTTTAGTGACTGGAAAAATTGACCACGACGCCTGGCTTCAACAACCTAAAATTTTAGCGGAGCGTTGTCGGGGCTTGGGGTTGATCTGGACACCAGATGTCAATTGGTTTAACAACGATTGGCTAGGACCTGTCCCACACTTGCACGATGATGCAACGGAAATTGGCTTTCTGGCACAGGGGAGTTTAGAGATCGAAATCGGTGGCAGTAAGCGCGTGTACAAAACGGGTGATTTTATGATGATGCCACCTGACAAATATCACAATTATTGGTTTAAAGGTGACGAAACGGTCTGTTTTTTCGTCGCTGTCGGACCGAACCATAAATATAAGCGCCTACGGCACGATAGCTTCGTACAGGCAAACCACGAGGGCGATGCACCATACGCCAATGTGTTCGAGAGTGACACACTACCGTCTAACGAACACTTTACCTGTGAAAAAGTCGTGCTGTTACCCGGAGAAGCGTCCCCTGCCCAGCAATTGAGCAATCAAGACCGTATCATCTATGTGGTCACAGGAACGGCGATGCTCCACTTTAATACTCTGAGTGGCGCACTAACCACAAACCGCTATCAGTACATTCCAGCGACGACACCGCATCAGGTCAGTAATACTGGCTTTGAACCGCTTATTTATATTTCTATGATTATCACCGACCCGGAGACAGCTCATGGGGCGAATATTGAGGAGGAAGCATGACGGCACTACGCTTTGCCTATAGCACTATCAACTGGGGAACAACCCCCGAT
>DAOTXB010000346.1:0-12223 GCA_034435575.1 Anaerolineae bacterium | reverse complement strand
ACGATTTCAGCAAGTTCGCTCATGATGGAGATTTCCATCGTATCCCATTCGTGGGGTTCACTATCAATTACACAGAACGACCCCAAAGAGCTACCATCGGATAACGTCAGGGGAATGCCAAGATAACCAATCACGTTCAAATCTGGAATAGCCTTGTTATCTTTTAACAACTCATTTTCGCGAGCATCGGTAACGATCAATGGCTGGTTTTTTGCGACGACATGCTGGCAAAATGAGTGTGATAATGGTGTTTGCCGACGCGAACGCCATGGTTCGGGTAAGCCGGTATGACTTTTGAAGAATTGATGATCAGCGGCAACCATAGAAATTAACGATACCGGGGTCTTGATGATTTTACTTGCCAGCATGTTCAGGTTATCTAGGGCGGCGATATGATTGTTATTCAAAATTGCGAGATCACGCAATACAAATAGGCGATCCACTTTATTCATGATTGAAGATTGCATTTACACTCCTGAGTGAAGGTTTGACTTTATGGTTAAAAATATTTACTCTAAATTACAATTTATTACATTAAATTTCAAGTATATTACGCTTTGTTTCACATTGTTTTAATCTATGCTCAAGGGATAGATTTCTAAGGCACTTACATTATTATTAAAATATCTATTTTAGGATTTCGTACATCCAAATTGGAAGAACTAACGAATACTCTTATGAAAAAACATAGGCAATAAAGACATAAACGAATGCTACGCAATGCGCTATAATCATCAATCAACATAACGGCGTAAATAATGCTACAATAAATACTTGCAGGGACTCTTAGCAGATAATAGCGTTGTGACCACACAACAGCCCTGTATTGAGGGAGAGTAAAAATTGGCAAATTCATTAATTGGACGCACACTCGGAAATTATGAGGTAATTGACCATCTTGGTCAGGGCGGGATGGCGACCGTTTACATTGGTTATCAAGAAAGCGTAGATCGTAAAGTGGCGGTTAAGGTCTTACCACCGCATCCCGGGCTTGATGATCAGTTTATTGAACGCTTTAAGGTTGAAGCACGCACCATCGCACGTCTACAGCATCCCCACATTCTCCCGTTATATGATTACGGAAGCACCGACGATAACATCCTTTATCTGGTGATGGCATTTATCGAAGGCGGTTCATTAGAGGAACGCATTGTCGATGGTCCCATGCCAATGGAAACAATCGAGCGCTTCTTACGTCAAATCGCGGGGGCGATGGATTATGCCCACCGACAGGACATTGTGCATCGTGATATCAAACCCGGAAATATTCTAATTGATGGCGAAAACAACGCACTCTTGGCGGATTTCGGGATTGCTAAAATCTCAGATTCTAACCTTACAGGCACGGGTGTCGTCGGGACACCTGCGTATATGGCACCGGAGCAAGCACAGGGCATCGGGGTAGATCATCGTATCGATATTTATTCGCTCGGTGTGGTCGTTTATCAGATGCTGACCGGCACACAACCCTACACCGCCGCCACCCCGATGCAATTGCTGGTCAAGGTCATTCAAGAACCTGTCCCTAATATTTTACTTGCACGGGAAGATTTGCCCGCCGCGCTCAGTCAGGTGATGCGACGCGTGTTGGCGAAAGACCCGGACGAGCGTTACCAGACCGCCACCGCTTTTGCTGAAGCCTTCAGCCGGGCAATTCACTCGCATGATGAATCATACGCGAATATTCAACGTACCATGCCCGTGGATTCACCGGATATGACCCCGACTGCGTTGATGCCAAGTAGTAAAGTAGAAGAATCGGCGACGGTCAATTTGCCGGGGACACAGGTGCCCTCTGCTATTAACCAGACTGACCCACAGAATCAAACGATTATTGTTCAGGGGAATTCCAACACCCTGCTAATTCTTGGCGGATTCGCTGTGATTGCGATTGCATTGGTGATCGTGGTGTTGATCGTCGTGGGGCAAAACGGTGATGATAACAACGACCCAGACAATAATCAGGTTGATACAGCCCTGCAAACACAACAAGCCAACGCGACCCAGCAAGCACTTGACGATGAAGAGGTGGATAATGCCGCTACCGAAGTCGCCGCCTTGCCAGTGGTCGAAGAAGCAGAAACTTTCGGGCGGTTGACCTTTGGTTCTGCCAATGGACTGGGTGATTCTGTGAGCTTGCAATTGTCTGAATTGCGTCCGCTTGCTGATGGACTGGTTTATGAAGCATGGCTGGTGAACACCGCAACGGATGAAAAACTGAGTATTGGGCGCACTGTTGTGGATGCCGTAGGGAGTGGGTCTCTATCTTATGTGGACGCTGATGGGCGTATGCTAGCGGCAGAATTTAATGCTATAGCGCTTTCGGTTGAAGATCGTAGTGTTGAAAGCACCGGTGAACCGAGTGATGACGTACCCTACAGTGGACGCGTGCCGTTAGAAATCACCACATTCCTGAACGAAACCTTGATCGAGTCTGAGGACGGAATCAACGGAGGGAGTCTGCTAGATGGTGCCCGTACAGAAGCGGGGACTGCGGCAAGCCATGCGGGTCTGGCGGCGCGTGCATCCAACGTCGGTGGTTTACACAGTCATGCCGAACATACCATCAACATCCTGCGGGGTGAAGAAGAAGACTATAACAGCAATGAGCGGGGCGAAAATCCCGGACGAGGCATCGGGGTATATTTCTTCCTCGATCAAATTGAAGGCTTATTAGACAGTGCGTTGAATGCGCCGGATGCCGATGTGTCGTTACAGGTGGATGGCGAATTGGTGCGGGTCTGTTTATTTAACACCCGCGAGCGCGCAGATCAGGTAATTGAAATTGAGTTTGAGTTATTAGCAGAGACCGAAGACATCGCCAATGTTGAAGACATCGCAGGAGAGTCTCAAGTATTGGCGGAAAGATTAACCTCCGGTGTAGACCTCAACGAAAACGGCATCATACAGGCATTTGAGGAAGAATGTGGTCTGGATCAAGTCGAAACATTCGGTATTCTGGTTGCCAGTATGGATGTATTTGAAGGCGGTCTGGACGATAACACAGACGAATAAAGCATGTCGTAATCCGTAAGAAAAATGTGAAATTTTGATTGTGTTAGTCTGTTCACACAGATAGCCTTGCGTATATAATAAAAAATCTTATGCAGTCCGGCAAACAGTGAGTAAAGTGATGTCCGTAACAACTGAAACACAGGTGCAATCCAAACAAATTGAAAAAGAGACGCTCACGTTAAGCGTCATAATCCCGTGCTATAACGAAGTAACAACATTAGAACCTGTACTTGAACGGGTGGAAGCGGTGGGGTTAGCGGATGAAATCGTCATCGTTGATGATGGTTCTACCGATGGTACCCGCGACCTGCTCAAAAAACTAGAGGGTGAAGATCACCCGCATGTGCGTATTCTCTACCACGATCATAATCAGGGAAAAGGTGCGGCGTTGATTACTGGTTTCCGTGAAGCCACCGGCGACATTTACCTGATTCAAGATGCTGATCTGGAATACGACCCGCGCGATTACCCTAAATTGCTCCAACCGCTACAAGAGGGTATTGCGACAGTAGTTTACGGCTCACGCTTTCTTGGTGGACCGCGCAAGGCGATGAATTTCTGGAACATGATCGCCAATAAGATGTTGACATTGACGACCAATATTTTGTTTAATGCTATTCTGAGCGATATGGAAACATGCTACAAGGTTTTTCGTTCAGAAGTGGTGAAAGATATGCCCATCCATGCCAGAGGCTTTGAGTTCGAGCCGGAGTTCACCGCAAAGGTATTGAAGAAGGGCATCCGCATTTACGAAGTGCCCATTTCATACAACGGACGCGAATGGCACGAAGGCAAGAAAATTAAATGGACGGACGCGCCTATCGCGCTCTGGACATTGTTCAAGTATCGCGTTGTTAATTAACTAATAACACCGTGAACTTAACCCGCATTCCCCGCCTCATACAATGGATTACCGGCGTGACCATTATCATCGCGCTGGTCATCGGCTTTGACCTGACCGAATGGATACGTGGCGGGTATGGCTGGCGCTGGAATTATGATCCTGCAAGCCTCACCCGTGCGATCCCCGTTATTGTCTGCGCCATCATATATGCGCTGGTGGGCTACAATCTGCTACAACGTACCACCCGTCCACTAGTTGCGCTTGTATGGGCATTTATGGGCACAGCAATTCTGGGGTTTGCGGTTGCCTACATGCAAACTGGTGATGCCTTCTACGCGCTCTTTACGCGCACAGCCTCCGGCTTAACCACCGGACCACACTGGGCGGCGGCACGCATCGACTGGGCAAGTGGCGAATGGCAAGACTGGACAACCGTCATGGAGACATTGGGCGGGCATCTGGGGACGAGTCCACCGGGGCTGATTTTGCTTTATGGGCTGTTAAATGATGTAAGTGGTCATTTGCCCGGCAGTGAGTCGCTCTACTTTAATCTGCTGGCACAACAATGCCATAACTTCGATATGTTGCGCTATTCGCAGGGCGAATGGGTGTCTGCCTGGTTCGGGATGTTGATGCCTGTCTGGGCGGCGCTGACTGTGTTCCCGATTTATGGAATCGTCAATCGTCTCCGCATCGGTGATGGACGATATGCGGCATTGTGGTGGGCGCTTGTACCTGCTGTGTTGAGCTTCGCTGCGTCTTGGAGCACGTTCTACCCATTTTTGAGCGCCACCGCCTTTTATCTGTTACTGATCGGCTTGGACTCCGACGGGTTACGGCGCGGTTTAGGCTTATTTGGCGCGGGGATCATCACCGGAATCGCGTTATTCTCCCATTTCACGTTTTTGCCCTTGCTCGGGATGCTCGGCTTTTACACCCTTCTGCGCTATTGGTTTTATGCGCGTGGTGAGGTGCCATTTTTACATACCATAGGTGCTGGTATCCCTGTTGCGATAGGTATATTACTCCCCTGGATCATCTTCATGCTAGCGGGTGGTGATTCACCCATCGACATTCTACGCGCATCATTTGACTATCATCTTGATCTTGATCGTCCCTACTGGTTCTGGGTGTGGTTTCATGTCTGGGATTGGGTGTTATGGACGGGCGTGATGCTCGGTGCGTTGTGGCTGGTGGGCTTGTGGCAGGGCTGGCGCACGCGGAACGAAAAACATGCGTCACCGCCCATCTTAGCGCTTACACTGGCATTGACGGTATTCATTTTGACGATTAGCGGTGGCACACAGGGTGAATCCGGACGGATATGGTTGTTTTTATCACCGTTTGTGCTGGTCGCCGCGCTGGACGGATTGAATCGAATCATCAGCGATTATGCACAACGCCGACAGGCTTTTTATGTGTTGACAGGCGCACAGATTCTCTTAACCCTTGTGGTAGCGTGGTCGCTCAATGTGATCGATACAGATTTAATCGCTCCGCCAACTGCACCACAGGTCGCAACCTCCACACCCCTTGATGTAACCTTCAGTGCATCGAATGGTGATACATTTCGCTTAATCGGCTGGATGGGCGATACCAGTCGTTCTAGCGTAGCCCATGAGGTGGTTTTAAATTTACAATGGCAAAATGGCGCACAGATGAACACACCCTATTGGTTTGGTGCCTTTCTTGTGCCGCCAGAAGGCGACCCTACCGAGCCGATTATCTGGCAACCGGGGACTTACCTTGATCTGGCAAGTGCTGATGATATTGAAGCGGTTGAGGTGTTCTATCCGACGACCTGCTGGGCACAGGGGGCAATAATCGGAGATACGGTACGTTTGCCTATTCCAGAAAATTACCCGCCCGGCGAATGGTGGGTAAGCCTTGCGGTCTTTGGTGATAACACCGGGCAGGAAGGTCGCCTACAGGTGAATTTCCCTGATGGCACTAGCGATTTACAGGTCGGTCTGGGACCTGTTCGCATCGATTTACGGCTAAACTACGCGGATTTGTCCATATTTTCCAGCGTGCTATTGAGTTTTTGCAGCGTTTCCAGAATTTGTTCGTCTGTGGTTGGACCGTGGTCTTCTGCTGGTGCTTCCTCTTCTTCACGTTTCAGGCGGTTAATTAAACGAATAACCATGAAGATCACAAACGCTACGATTAAGAAGTTGATAATCGCATTGATGAACAAACCATAGTTGATGGTCGCCGCGCCCGCTTCTTGCGCCGCCGCTAGTGATTCATAACTGCCGTCGCCTAGCACAATGAACAGATCGGTGAAATCCACGCCATTGAGAATTTGCCCTAATGGTGGTGTGATAATGTCGGTGACCAGTGAATTTACGATGGATGTAAACGCCGCACCAATGATGATACCAACGGCAAGGTCAATGACATTGCCCCGCATAATAAATTCTTTAAACTCATTCCACATAGATATTTCTCCCCGTGATTCGATGATAATTCTCAACCTGATTTGTTGTAAGAGCGTGTTTAATTAATCTGTTGAGATGTGCAAGATTATAGAGTTGTGTTTGCTTATGTCAAGGTGATGTGTTGTAGGGGCGCATGCCTCATGGTTTAGCCACTGGTGAGATCGTATTTCTCGCGTGATCCTTCAATAGGCACTCAATCGCGTTTATAATATGCCGATATTTTGACAAAAGAACCGATACCTTATGACTCAATTGATAACGCAACCTTCCACCCTAAACCCGCCACAAACCACAATTTCCGGCACAGAAAATATGATGACCGTTATGTTTACCAGCGCGGGGAGTCGGCTTGCGATTTTGACCGTAATTTTGTTGATCGCCGCGACGCGCATCCTTAACATTGATGGTCCGAGTTTGTGGATTGATGAGGGCTTTACATGGTATACCTTCCGCGGTGACTTGTTCGACCTTGTACGCGGAGATCGTCACCCACCCCTCTATTTCTATTCACTCCATGCGTGGTCGGCGCTAACGGGTGAGTCGGTATTGGCGTTGCGCTTCTGGTCATTTTTGCCGTCAATGCTCAGTGTTGCGGTCATGGTTCAGATCGGGCGCGAACTCTGGCGTGAACGGGCACAGACGGCACAATTTAGCCTGTTGAGCTTACCTGTACTCGCGGCGTTGATGATGACCATTGCCGATGGTGAAAACTATCTCGCGCAAGAATTGCGTATGTATACGTGGCAGGTGTTGTTTTGTGCTTCGGCGACATGGTTTTATCTGCGCTGGTCACGGACGTTTAATCGGCGTGATGGTGCGTTATGGTGGCTGTTTATGGCGCTAGCGCTGTATACGCATTATTTCAGCATCTATGTCATCGTGGCGCATGGATTGCATGCCGTGATTTATTTGCGTAACCGACAACGCCTGTTTGCTATCGGGATCATTAGCATGGTCGGCGTGGTCTTTTTGCCCTGGTTCTTCGCTGTGATGCGTGAGCAATTCTTTGATTCAGATGTATGTGTAAATTGTGGTAGTGCGATTGATCTCGAAAAACTTGATCTGTTCCGTCAATCATGGTTTGGTGAGATGTGGATTTTTACACTGGCGCTGGCATTATTCGGCATTATCAGCGTGACCTACCGTAATAACGTGACGAAAATCCGCTGGATGCCTACTCGCGGGACGGTGTTGATTGTGTTGTTGGGTGTGTTGCCACTAGTATTGACCTACCTACTCAGTCATCGACAATTGGTGTTTTTCAACCAGCACTTCGCACAATTGACTATCCCTGTCGCGCTCTTGTTGGCGCTTGGTTTAAGCAATATTCAGCGTCCGTCACGGGCAGTGCTGGTGTTGATTTTGATCGTATATGGTGTGACGCATATTGATTGGTATCGGCAAAAAGCCCCATGGGAACAGGTGGTCGATACGTTCGATCAATATGTGCAGAGCGATCATCTAGCGCTGGTGGAGGTTGGCGCGGAGAACGCCGCAACATGGTATTACGTTGAACATATGCTCCCTGAGGGTGTGCAAATTGGCTTGAATCCCTGGTGGGGCAATATTGAGAATCCTGAATTCTATCAACAAACGCTACCCGCATTAATCGCCAATCAGTCTGATGTGCAGGAGCAGGTTGTCACCACATGGCTCATCCATTGGAACGCTAGCCAGACCATGTTTGAATATCTTACACAATTTGGTTATGACCAGACGATGCAGACCACTGTGTATCATGTGGACGAGGTGGCACTCAACAGCTATCGTTATGATCAACTGCCCCCAACGCCCGTTGCACAATTTGAGAATGGGCTGATTTTACGCGCAGATGAGATCGACGTGGCGAACTTACGGGTTGACCTGTGGTGGTCGGCTGATTCTGCATTAGTGGCTGATTATGTCACCTCGGTGCTGGTGTTTAATGAGCAGGATGCACTCATTGCACAGAGCGATTCACAACCGCAAAATGGTGTGCGCCCGACCTCAGGTTTTGCAATCGCAGAAACCGTTTATGATCCTAAAGCGCTGGTATTGGCGGATACTGTAACAACGCTTGATGCTGGTACATATCGTGTGGAGGTACAAGTTTATCGCTTTAGCGCAGAAGGCGACATACAAATCGTCCCCGCTAATGACGGGGCAGAGCGAGTGCTTATCGGTGAATTTGTGGTGGATTAATCGTGTGCAGTGAACGCTTTCCGTGATTCAAGATAAGCGTGTGCCTGTTTTCTAGCAGATGCCATCGTCGGTGCAAACTCTGTCGGTTGCCGTAAAATCCGCTTGATGATATTGACCATATTGATAATATATCATCTTTAATACAATGATTTTATCATAATACACCGTTACAAGGGTTGGATTAATTCGATCCTGTTGTTAAACGGATCTTCAAATTCAATGCGCCGATATTCTGAACGTGTGGTGTCGTACATTTGTACGCTATGTTGTTGGAGCAAATCTATCCAATGTGGCAGGTTATCGACCTCGAATACGATGTGGCTCCCTGATGCGTGTTCATCGCCTAAATCCCTTGCATCTATGTGTAGTTTGAGATCACCGACAGATAACCAGAATCCTCCCAGATTACGAAGCCCGGGGATCGGTTCGGTTTCTTCTAATCCCATGATATTGAGGTAAAACAGCCGTGCGTTGAGTTCTTCTCCACGTGGGATATTCAACCTCATGTGATGAAAGCCGATGATCTGTGGTCTGCGGGAGATGTCCGGTCCGTAGGCATAGAGAACCTGCATGGGTAAGCCGTGTCCATCATGCGGGGGGCGTGCCGGGAGCGAGGCAAAATCGCCGATTTTTGCGGTGATCGCGGCGACCATCGCATCCACAATATCATCCCTTGCAACCTCTTTACGCGGGTACTCGCGCATGGCGTCGTTAATCATCCGCTCGACATTGGGGTTGAGCGCCTGCAAAACCTTCACGCGTTCCTCATAACCGGCATCGGTCTTCTTTGATTCCATCATGGGCTGTCCGGTTAAGCCCCAGAACAGCACTTCGGGGTGAATCTCCGCGATTTTGAACCGTGCCAGCTCATCCCCGCGTAAGAGTTCGTCCAATTCGCGGATTTTGGGCATAATGTTCCATGTTTGTTTGGAGATTTTGAGCCCGCTGATCTGTCGGTTGACGTGGCTGGCTTCTTTGTAATTGGAGGCGTAGAGCGCGGCGCGAGTGGGCACGGGGAAGACGCTACTCCGTCGATTGGCGAGGACACGGCGGGCTTCAATGTCACATGCCCGTTGTCCGACTTCGGCAAGACCGATGGGCATATCAATCAGGATGATCTCCGCCTCGTTTTTGGCGTTCCAGAGGGCGCTGACATCCGCAAAGACGCGATAACTGAGATCGCCATTATCATCTATTGATACTGCGAACCAACCTGCTACACATCCATCTACACCCACATAGGTTGCCATGCGTTTTTGCCTTTCGTGAAGCGCACCTACTCAAATTCTGACTATACCATGTGTATATGAAGAAGTAGAGAACGCGCTTTGCAGATTACATGAGCAATTATCTAACAGGTGATGTGAGGAAAACTCATTTAGGAAGAAGAACGCGCAGTATAACTAACAGATTGAGCCATAAGTGCAAAACAGGCAGTATATGCCGAGACATACCTGCCTATGGTTTAACTGCCTGTGTGCTAATGGGTTAGATCGCGTCGTTACGTATCACTTCTAACTTTTGGGTCGTTGCTTTAATCGTGTCGTATTGATCCCACACCATTTCGATGATGCCATCCGGTATCGGGTGACGCAGGGCTTCACGATAGTTCTTGATCGCGGCTTTTTCGCCCTTTACACATTCATCAATCAACATAGATGCGTCACCGTTAGTGAGTAATGCTTCTAGGTTGCGCCATCCATCGTGGAATTTGCCTAGCATGGTGCTACGATCACGCGGTTTACCACCCATATCATCAACAACTTCGCTTAAGTCGGTGGCATATGTTTGATGCTTTTCAGCCATTGTTTCTAGTGTGGTGGAGATTTCAGGGTCTGCGATGTTTTTCGCCGCTCGTTTGTACCCTTTGTGGGCTTCCATGTTGGTTCGGATGAGGGTGTTCATTGAGCGGATAAGTGTTTCAGTTCGCAAGGTAATGCTCCTTTATGCTATGAAGCCACGCAAGGGAGAGTGCTTAAGATCATGATCCACATGATCTTTGTCTGAACATAATGTATGCAAACACGGGGTTCTTTACTACAAAGTCTTAGACACGAGGTCTATGAGTGTTTACAGGGGATGCTCAAACATGAGCGCGACTTCTGCTTACAATAGACGTTGTTATTCTGCCACCTTATCAACATTACGTAAAATTCACATTAGACCGCTTTAAGACGGGGCTTAGTTTTGGGTAGCGCATATTAACGTAAACTTCTTGTAGATGGTGATTGGATAACAAGCGTATTTACCATAACTAAAAGGCTGTAAATCGTCAAGTTGGTCGCCAATTTGTTGCCGCCACCGGATGATAAAAATCGGCGGGAAACGGCGGGAGTTTAGCTGTCAGCTATTGGCTATTCGCTTTTAGTTTTCGATGTGAGCGGATCATAACTGATTAAGGCGACATTCCGGTTAGGGTTTGCAAATTGTCGTGGTGTGCGCCTGATACTGAACCATCAGGCAAAAAATACAACGTACTTCGTAGCTGTTTAACCGAGCGCATATCGATCTTTTAAAATCAGGATATAAAATGTCGGTCTAGGGCAATTTTTGTAATATTCTACATTAACCGACCACTTAAGAGGTATCAGTGTTCTTAATCCTCGCCAATCAATTGAATAGTGATAGAGACATTAGCTTGTGTTAAACCATGTCCATCTTCTAGATTAAAATGGTCTCCTACAACTCCTGATTCTATTAGACTGTCGAGGTCATTTCGTAGTCGCATTATTCCTTCAATATTTCCTTGTATAACGAGAGAATTCGCTTCTGAATCTATTAGAATTTCTAGTTTATAGCTAATCGGTTGAGCATTAGCTTTTATGTGTTTTTCGACCTCATTGAATGGTCTGATATTGAACTCACGCCGCTTCTTCTTCCAATCCTCTAATTTAGACATATCTACCCTGTTCCACAAAGTGCAAATTTCGATCCACTAGATTTTACACTCTTTAATGCACTCAGTCATCTGTTGTCAAACCTTGTGCCAGTTGCTTATTCCTTGAACGTCTTAAGATTCATGAAGATATCTCAAAACATAATAATCACAGCGGGAGCATACGCTGATATTCACCGCCAATATACAAAATATTCTACACTAAGCGAAAGTCTTCAGACAGAAAAACAGAGCACACCTCATAATAGATGTGCCCTGTTAGTTTTGGTGTTTCGCTATCTACGATAAAAGGGCAGTTTAACCCTCGTCGTCTGCTTCTTCTGCGTCCTCATCCATATCCATATCATTGCTAGGGGCGGCGAGGCATTCCCCCGTGACGACATCACAGGAAACATCTGACATCACATCGCCCGTGAGCAGGCTATCCACCCAATCCGCGACGGTCAGCCCATCATAGGCATAGGTGTAGAGTTCCGGCAGACCGGTGATGCAATGCAAAGTGCCACCGGCGGTATAGGAAAAGAAATTGTCGGTAGAGGTGCTGATCTCCGTGAGGTTATCGATCAGCGCGGGTGACCATTCTTGCGCTAAGGCGACGAAACTCGCTTCGTCCAGCGCTGGCTCACCGATGATGATGCCGTAGAAGGCGACCTGTACCTCGTCGATAAAGGTGTTGTATTGCGCGAACACGTTATTCGGGAAGGCGTTGGCGGAAGCTATGGTCGACAGGTTGTTGCTATAGGTGTCGATGGTGGCTTCGTCTAAATCTTCTACAAATTCTGGCAGACCGCTAAAAATATCCCACTGGTTGTAACCGTCCCAGCCCATCGGCGTGACACCGGTAGC
>DAOTXB010000345.1:0-2169 GCA_034435575.1 Anaerolineae bacterium | reverse complement strand
GAAAAAACTCCACTGATGCAGTTGGTAGAACATCAACATGCGGGCAAATCCATCCAGCAAATCTTGCTCGACAGTTACCAGCATCACGGCAGTGAGCGGCAAGCCGCCAAAGCGTTAGGCATCACCCAGCAGGTGTTCAACAGCTGGAAATTCCGCCTTGGCATCACCACGCAGATCGACGCGCTTAAGCAGTCTTGTAGCGACTAGCAAGGGAATAGCCCCATGAAATCAAACAAATTAGATCAGGATCATGCCAAATTAACACAAAATGCGGTGAGGCAATTCACATCGCAGACCATTAAAGACCCGGACGACAATTCAACCATGGGGATGATGAAACGCGTTATGACCGCTGCCGATTATATCGTAAGCGCAAAAGCCTATCAGACCAGTTTACATAAAACCATCAAAGTTCGTCGTAAAACACAGAATTAATCTTTTACAGTATCTTGAAGAAAATAGATCAGTCATTCAAGGATAATCATGGCACGGCGCAAATCCAACTCCAAACACATACCCACTACCGGATGGGCAGTCTATCTGCGCACCAGTAGCGACGAAAACCAGAAACCCGAGTTCTCGCGTGCTCGACAACGGTATGCCATTGAGAAAAATGTGCTTGATCGTTCTGAGATGTCTGTTTATGCCGAATATATTGATATCCTTACCGGAATGACGACCGAACGCAAAGCCTATCAACAACTCTTAAATGATGCCCGTGCAGGCAAATTCTCTCACGTCATCGTTGAACGCGCTGACCGCTTCGGGCGCAATGACACCGAAGCCCTTCGCGCCATTGACGAACTCCACGAATTTGGTGTTGCCGTCCGTTTCGCTAATCAGCCCGATCTCAACCCCATGGATCCCGATGACCGCGTCATCGTCGCACTCACCTTCACACTCGCCCGAAGGGAGTCTGCTTTGCTCGGTTTACGGGTGCGTGGTGGCGTCAAAGCCAAGCGCGATAGTGGCGGCTTTCATGGGGTCGCACCGGATGGTTACATCAACATGACCGGAACCGACATCAAGAAAGTCAATGGTCGCTACCAAAATTGGATTGAACCTGACCCGGAACGTGCCCCGATTGTCCGCCTATCATGGGATCTCCTGCTTGAAGGACGGTACTCTCTTACACAGATTTGTGAACTCTTGCATCAACGCGGGCACCGGTATAGAAGCGGACGTCCTTACATTGTCGTAACTGATAGCGGCAAACACAAAGCAAACTACAACTCACTCTCCAACATGTTTCACAATTGGACTTATGCCGGTTGGGTCACCAGCAAAAAAAACAATGTCCCACCGAAGACCATACGGGGAAATTGGGAACCGCTGGTGACTACCGAAGAATTTGAACGCGGACTAGCCATCCTCGACAAACGCAATCGCAAGCGCACACCTCATCGTAAGCATGATTATTTACTCAGTGGCATGGTCTATTATCGCGAAACAGACGCATCATCTGACATTAAGTTGACCGGATCGACCGTCAATGCTAGTCGCCCTAATGGGGGCACCTCATATTATCGTATCGCCGGGAGGCGCGTGCGTTTTCTATGTAAACACATTGAGGCACAGATTCCGCTAGCATTAAGTAGCATACAGGTTGATCCCCAATTCATCCCTGCCATTCGGGCGGTATACACGAATGACATTGCCATAAAGATGGGGGTGATCCGACCCGATGAGCGTAAAGAGGTTCAGGCTGCGCTACAAGCCGTTGACGACGAAGAAGCACGCGCGGTACGCCTCTTCGCTGCTGGCAAAATTACTGAAAAAATCTGGGAGAGCCTCTGGCGCGAATGGCAAGATCGGCGCAATCAGCTTCGGCTTACCCTTGACTCACTGCAAGAACGCAGTCAACAACATGTCGAAAATCTCGATCTTGCCCTACAAGTTATCACCTATGCTGGAATCGTGTATAATGATTTAAGTCGTGACGATCAACGTGACTTGTTACGACAGATGGTTGAGCGGGTTGTGGTTGACCCGAATGGAAATGTATCGCTAGATTTGCGCACACCGTTCGCATACTTGCACCATGTCTCTGATGACATACGCGCTTCTAGCCAGATTTCTGAGGAATTACCCCATAACAAAAAGACCGCCCATTTTCATGGCGGTCTCGGTAAGACTGAATGTTCGATTCACGTCTTATTGTGCGGGGAG
>DAOTXB010000344.1:0-3016 GCA_034435575.1 Anaerolineae bacterium | reverse complement strand
GTCATCACCTGTGCAGATTGTTCGAATGTCAGTTGTGTGTAGTCAAACAACGTTCGCCAGATAATTCTTGTGCGTGCATTCGGTAAGTTATTTTCGATGGTCGATAATAGCGCTGACTGTGTGGTCTGTAAAGTAAGCTCAATTTGTCTTTCCGTGCGATCAACAGACAATGGCGAGGGGGTAATCCAGTACGGGTCTGTCAGGTTAAGCTCCTGGACAATACCTGTGACGCGGACGGTGATAGGTGTACTATCCTGTGGGTTCGCTTCTACCAATGTAATTTCATCACCGATGTTTAATCCCATTTCATTAGCGACCAACAGATTTAGCGCAACCTCTAACACATCATCGCTATTTGCCATCGCAGATGGATATTCACCTTCGACAAGCCGAGTAGCCTGCTGCCAGTTTTCATGATGTGCAAGGCGAAAACGGGTTTGTTGCCCGGTTTCTTCCGAAAACAGCAAGGGTGTTTGCGGTATAAGCGGTGTACTTTCCACTCCAAGAAAGGTTCCAATCACCCAATCACCAAACGGTTCACGAAAATGTTGAATGATCTCCTGTTGAAAGTGTGTGTTGAGATTATCAACAAATTCACTAAGCGTTTGATCCGGCTGGGTACGATGCGTGATCCGTACCCGTATATGAATATCTTCATCTGGTTGGCGCTCAAGCCGTTCGATCATACCAATTTGTGAAACGGCAGATGTATACAACGGTATGTTTGCGCCAATGGTTGCTGCTAGAAACACACCAACAATGACTGTTGCTAATGAGCGCCATTGTGCGAGGAGACGCAAAAGTGCAAACTTGATTGTCCAATTGAGTGGTAGTTTGTCTAGAAATATATGGAGCATGAACATCTCGATTAAACTGTATGGTTTATAGGTAAATTATCATAATTGTGTGGTGCAAATGGCTTCAGTGCATTTATGATGATAGTTGTTGGGTTAGACATTTTTCTCGACCTTTTGTGGAGATTAGATCGAGTCTACTCTAATCCAATTGATCTCTTTTGTTTATGTGCAAAGTCGAGCTTAGTCATCTTGTGTGATGAGCGTTGCCATGACTTCCCAATAATTGAGCGGAATCCGTCCGACGAGGTCGTAGCCATCGTCACCGAGTGGTTGGAAGATGAGCGAATCGCCTTCTTCAAACAGCGTGTCGCCACCCGCGCCGACGGTGATTGTGGTCACGCCTAACGTGCCGATATGCGCGACGATAAAGGTGTTGGTGCCTGTGTCCGGTGCAGTCGCTAAGAGATCGTTGAGTTGATCGCAGAGCACATCACGGTTGATGATTTCTGGCTCGCCAAATGCCAATTGGGCGGTTTCTAGTGTCCGGCAATATTGGGTGCTGATGAGACGGCTGACGGGGATGTTGAGCGTGACGTAATAGATGCCAATGTCACGGGCTTCGTCGCGTCCTTGCTCGTTGAGGTTGCGCTGTGTCTCGCATTGAGCAAGGTCAGTGTCGCTCTGTGAACGGTCAGTGGTCGTGTGGCGTACATACACCACATAACCCCCTTCGTAGAGTAAGTCGAGTATCATCTGTGCATCGTCAGCAAATTCACTGAGCAACACGGCATTACACGAATCGTATAAGCCTTCAAGATCATCTATTAGCGTTTCTAGGCTGGCGAGGGCGCTTTCAAGGTCGGAGTCGATGATGCTAGCGAAGCCGTAATCATCCATCAACGCCTCCACGTTCATCGGGATAGCATCCGCCGTGCAAGACGACTCGTCATCCTGCGCGATGAGCACCCCCTGACTCATCATGAGTGCCATTCCAAGCATAAGAATAATCAAAATTAACCGTCGCATTGTCAATTCTCCATATTGATTTTACGATGGCGCGAGTATGTGCGATGGTTGTTGATTTACAAAATGCTTAAATTGTTTTAAATCCTATTGTCCGCGTATGTCTGGTCGCCAATCCGGGTAGCACGCTCCCTCATCTGTAACCCGTTGTAAATTCTCGCCATTGATGTCAATGATAAAGATGCTATCGGTAGTGGCGTTGCACAGCGATGATCCGTCGTTGGCGGATGCTAAGGTACGATACTGAAAGGCGACCCACTGACCATCGGGCGAAAAGCTCGGTTGCGTGGCGAAATAGGCGCTGTCGTCAGTCAATTGTATAACTTCGCCGGTAGCGACTTCGATGAGATAGACCGCGCCCAGTGTGCCATCATCTAACCCGAAGGCGATATATTCTCCATCGCGTGACCAGACCAACCCTTCTAAGTCGCCGGTTACGGTATGCAAAATTTCCGGTTCACTACCGTCTGGCGAGATCACACGGATTGTTTCCTGCTGTTCTGTGCCAGCACCGGAGCCTGATTGATTGCCGTAGACGATTAAATCACCATCGGGTGACCAAAACGGGATGTAGCTGAATGATTCGCTGGTGACCGGTATGGCTTCCTCACTGTTTAGCGTAGCGATATGCACATTACTTGAGGTCATAAATGTGAGCGTTTTGCCGTCTGGTCCTAAATTGGGGCTGAACCCGCTGACAGAAGCCGCTGGCATCAGATTTTCACCATCTGCATCCACGCGATAGGGCGTATCACCAAGTCCACGACTGTTGAAGATGAGAAATTGTCCGTTGAGTGCCCAACGTGGTGTGACATCGTTGCCGTCAAGGTCTGCGATGAGGATTTCGTTGGTGCCATCGGTATTAATGAGTGCGATGTGCTGACCATCCCCCGCCATAGCGCTGGAAAAAACGATTTGTCCCGCAGGGGCTGGGATGATGTCATCCTCGTCCTGTGCGGTGAGGGGCAACGATAGCCCGACCATCATCAATATGGTGACAATAAACACGATACGGTTTCGCATAATTTCTATCTCCAATAGCCTTTATTAAATGGATAATTAGGGTTCGCGCAGTTGATGCTTCACTCAATCCGTAAACGCTGGATGAGCCCACTATAACGATCAGCAACCTTGTTATTTTGCACCGCCATGTACACCGCCCGTCGGTTGCCCACCATGACGACTAACTTCTTCGC
>DAOTXB010000343.1:0-2186 GCA_034435575.1 Anaerolineae bacterium | reverse complement strand
AGCAAGACAGCAAAGTGATAGATGTCATCCTCACCGCTACGTTGTGCACCGCCTGCGTCTAAGGTTGCCAAAATCAATGTCGGCTCTACAGTTTTGAGTTCAAGTCCGATACATGATTCTTCCAGAATATCCTGTGCGAGTACCTGCATATCCATACGAATCGTTACGGTCGTTGTCGTCAGAGAGAATTCTAGAGGCATGCCATCTTCAATACCCTCAATACCATTTGCTTCACAGATGCCGTCACCATCTTGATCGCTCCATCCGGCTTCTGCTAATAGCGCAACTGCGCCTTCAGGGTCATATTGGGGCCATTCGAGACCATCTGTTGCCCAGCCGGTTCCGTACCAGACAGAGTCAGGAATGGTTGTCAAACCACCCAATAATTCGTCAACGATAAGCTGACGATCTAGCGCCATAACCAGCGCTTCGCGTACACGTATATCGTTTAGGGCGGGGTGTCCATCAGGTCCAAGGTTGAGATACCAACCTTCGATAACACCTGCTGGAATGGTGCTGATAACGAAGTTCGGATCATCCTGGAAGTCAAAGACATCTGACGGTTGACCAAAACTGGAGAAATCGGCTTCACCATTTCTGAGGATTGTACGAACAACAGTTGGGTCTGGGTAGTAGGTTACCACGACTTCTTCAAACCATGCCGGATCATAAAAATTTTCGTTCCGTACAAAGCGCGTAAAACTACCCGTAAGCCATTCATCAAAGACAAATGGACCATTGCCAACAGTGGGCGCACGGTTCCAATCTAGTGTTTCCATACCGTCGCCACTCGCCAAAGCGTCTTCATATAATGGACGTACAACATGCGCGGGTAGGGGCCACCAGCCAGCGGCATACCAATCTGCATTAAAGGTGTTATAGGTCACGACGACTTCTCGATCACTCTCTCCCGCTTCTACACTGGCGATATCATCGGCAGACAGTGCTTGAACTATCGTGGAAATGCCATCGTTCGATGCCTCATACGGTAAAATAAAGTCATCGACAGACATAGGCGTGCCATCAGACCATATAGCCTGATCATTTAAAGTAAAACGGACAACTGTATTACCCTCTTCATTCACAGTAATGCCGTTTTCTGCTTCAGTAGGTAGCTCATCCACGAAAACTGGAACAATTTCCCCTGCTGGATCAAATGCCCATGGTCCGCGGAACATTAGGTAAATAACCGTATGTGATGGTCCCAAGCCGGTAAGGTATGGGTTTAGCGTGTCAATCTCTGTTGCACTAGCAAGACGTAAAACGCGTCCTTCATCCTGTGCATTGATGGAGCCTACTGCTAATAGCAGTAAACAGACAATAATTACTAACCAAATTTTCCTTAAACTCCGAGCTTGCATCTGGCCTCCCATATATAGTAACCGCTATAAAGTATTGGTTAAATGACCGATGCAAGCTATTATAGCAACACAATGTGCATATGCAAAAAAAATATACACAAATTGTTGCAAATTTTTATGTGTAATCTTTATAGACTTTAGGAATGAGCAATCATGAGTGATCCGCAGACAGATAATGATGTTATGACCCGAATTCGTACTCAACACGATTCAATGAGCAAGAGTCAACAACGCGTCGCCACTTTTTTGCTTACATATGGTATCGATATTGTACATCTTTCGGCGGCGCGTATTGCCGAACTAGTCGATGTCAATCGGTCGACAGTCGTTCGTACAGCCCAGAGCCTTGGTTATGAGGGGTTCCCGGATTTACAGGCTGATTTACGCCGGCAATTGTTAGGTCGGATAACATCGCAACAGCGGATGCAGACCAGTGCGAGACAGCTCTTAGACGACTTAAAAGAAGACAATAATGGCGACGCTCAGGTACTCCATACGATGATTCGCTCAGAGATACAGAATCTCAGCCTATTATCACAAACTGTCTCGAACAAAGAATTTGAACATGCGGTAGAAATGCTAGATTCTGCTCGAACACTGTACGTATTAGCCTTAAAAAATTCATTACCCTTAGCACTAAATTTTGGTTTGCTAATTCAACATGTCAAAGAAACTGTTGTACTACAATCCGGCAATGTGCCAATTGCAGACCAGCTCAAAGATATGGGGGCGGACGATTTACTCTTCACGATCACATATAGTCGCTATGCACGCGAAACGTTAATGACTATGGATTATGCAAAATCTATAGGATGCAAAGTGCTG
>DAOTXB010000342.1:0-9572 GCA_034435575.1 Anaerolineae bacterium | reverse complement strand
CCGGGGTTCGTCCCAATAGTACATCGCGTAAACTGCCTCCACCAATCGCGGTAACCAGCGCTATGACAATTACACCGAAGACATCCATATCGCGTTCACGCGCACTTAATGCTTCGGTTGTCGCAAACACAGCAATACCGAATAGATCAAGCACGTAGAGTAGATCCATGTGAGAATGAGCTACCGGTTTTCTCTCGCACGACGCTCGATGATTTCTTTGAAGGGGTCTTTGCCTTTTTCAATCAGGACTTTGCGGGTACGTCCGCCTGCAACCTGCTCACCGATCACACCGAGTTCTTCTAATAGGTCGATAATACGTGCCGCACGTGGATACCCTAAACCAAGTTTACGCTGTATCTGTGACGCAGAGGCTTCTTGCTCGTTAACGACCAGTTCAATGGCATCTTCTAGCATTGGGTCAGTTTCTGCAAGGAATTCGCGTCGTGTTAATCCACGCTCCCATGGGGCAGGGTTCCAATCATCTACTTTTACATTGTTTTCTGACCAATCAATCCAATAATCGACGATTTCGCGCACTTCGTCGTCTGAGATAAAACATCCCTGTAAACGGCGTGGTCCGGCGGCATCTTGCGCGAGGTAGAGCATATCACCTTTACCCAGCAAAGTTTCTGCACCAACAGAATCGATAATTACGCGCGAGTCGGTACTGGAGGCGACTGCAAACGAAATACGAGATGGGAAGTTTGCTTTGATCAAACCGGTTATGACATCCACACTAGGGCGTTGCGTCGCGACAATCAGGTGTATACCAACTGCACGTGCCATTTGTGCTAGACGTGTAATCGTTTTTTCGGTTTCTTCTGGCTTGCTCATCATTAAATCACCGACTTCGTCAACCATAATGACGATATATGGTAAGTGTTCTTTTTTGCGCCGTTGCCCAAGTCGAGAGTTGAAGATTTCAATATTACGCGCCGCATTTTCTTCCAGCAATTTATAGCGTCGATCCATCTCACGCGTACACCAGCGTAACACACCGATGATACGTTCAATATCAGTTTCAACCGGTCCCATCAGATGAGGTAAGCCATTGAACCGACTCAGTTCAACCATTTTGGGGTCTAACATAACTAGTTTGACCTTATCCGGTGTGTTGCTTAGTAACAACGCTACTGCAATTGCGGCGATGCACACCGATTTACCCGATCCGGTGGTGCCTGCAATTAGTAGATGGGGCATGGTTGCAAGGTCAACTGCAAGTGGCGCTCCTGATACATCCCTCCCAAGTGGGATAAAAAGAGGGGATTTGCTCTTATGAGCGGCTTCATAATATGCCTTACTCTCATAAACAGAGCGTAACGCAACTGTGCTCGGATTTTTATTTGGTACTTCTACGCCCATATAGATTTGTCCGGGAACCGGTGTCTCCAAACGTAAACGCCGTGTAGATAAAGAAAGTGCCAGATCATTAGCTAATGCGGCAATTTTGCTTAGGCGCGTTCGTTCTTTGACAATCTCACCATCCTCATTTTTGATCTCGCGGAAGGGTTGTACCGCATATTGAGTTACGGTTGGTCCCACTTTTACGTCAACCACATCAACATTAATATCAAATTCCAGCAATGTGTTTTCAATCAACACAACGTTCCGGTTGATTTCGTACTCGTCAGGAGGCTCAATTTCAAGGTCTTGCAAAATATCTAACGATGGCAAAGCTTTTTCGCGCCTACCGACTTTACGCTCCTCAGTCATGCTTTCTACGGCAAAATACCGCTTCAAACGCCCATCAGGACGGCGTGCCATCTGGGGATCGCTCTTCTTCTTCTTTGGGAGGACTTCGCCGATTGTGTTTTCAACAGATGTTGGATCATGTTCTGGTGGTGGATTGCCGGCAACAAGTCCTTCTAAGCGTTCGTCAATTTCATCGTATTCACGCTGAGGTTCGACTCTTTTAGGTTGCGGGCGTAGTGATGGCGGTAATTCCTCTAATTTGGGGCGAATACGGACGATGTCAGTGTTGGGTAGAATAGCCGTTGGGTTGTTTGGTAAAGATGATGTTGGTGCTGTGATTGATGATTTGATCGCTTTTGGCGGCGCGATTTTTTTCCCGAAGGATCCTAACCATGTACTTAGTGTTTCGAGAATTTCGCTGATTTGCGACGCACGAATACCAATGGTGACACCAATACTAATAGCGAGAACAACAGCCCATATGATTAATGCGACAGATTGACCGAATGCCCAGCTAAATATCACACTCATTCCCCAACCAATATAACCACCACCTTCACCTGCGCGGGCAATAGCGCGTAATTCTGTGTCGCCCGCAGAAAGATGTAATAGTGCAAGCATAGCGAGGAACGCGATTTGTATTGCTAAGATGCGACGTGGGGGAAAATTGATTGTTAAGCCAATTTTCGGCAATAAGATAACCACACCAAGTGCGAAAATTCCAGCGCTTACAAGTAGACTACCATAACCAAATAGGCTCGTCAGTGTATCTGACCATGCACGAGAAAGGGGGGCATTTGAGGAAACATCAGACAGGGATAGAAATGATACGACCCCGAAGATTAGCAAACCAATTGCACTAATTTCATCTAGCCACGGCGGGATACCGTCAAAAACACTATCCCAGAATTCCGGCTGAACTTCTAGGCGGCGCTTTTGACTATCTGTGAGTTCTTCTTGCTCAGTGGCAAGGGCATCAGGTTTTTTTGACTTATTATCATCTACAGATTTTTGTTGTGCCACGCGCTCAATAATCCGTTAACTCGTACAAGTTTACACTAAATATACCTCTATTATAACTGATGTGATGTTGCAGGGAAATTGGAGCTAAGGACCTGCTTACTAGAGCAAGATCCTTAGTCGTATAGGAAAACAATTACAATTATTGTAGGCGTAAACTTAGCCCGAGCCGTCTTTCATCGCCGTTAATGCTAAGGATGCGGGCGCGCACAGTTTGTCCTTCAGTGACGACATTGCGCGGATGTAAAAAATGTCCTTCTGCCAGTTCAGATACGTGGATAAGTCCTTCTAAGCCCTCTTCTATACAGGCAAAAGCACCAAAGTCGACCACATTTGTGATCACACCTTCCACAATTTGATCCAGCGCATAGCGATTTTGAACGGTTTTCCATGGATCAGGTCTTAGGCGTTTAACGCTAAGTGCGATACGTCCTGCATCACGATCAACTTCGAGCACGTAGGCTTCAACTGTTTGACCGCGTTCGAGAATACTTGATGGGTGCCCGACACGTCCCCAGCTGAGCTCGCTGATGTGAATTAAGCCCTCTAAACCGCCAAGATCAACAAAAGCACCAAAATCGCATAAGTTAGTTACTAGACCAGAAACTGTGTCGCCGGGTTGTAGGTTTACAAGGATTTCCGCCCGTTCTCCGGGAGCGGCTTGTGCGGCGCGTTCGGAAAGAATAAGTCGATTTTTTTCAATATTCAGTTCAATGACGCGTAATTGTAGTTCTTTTCCCACCCGTGAAAGTAACGCGTTACGCCGTGCGACTGAATTTTGTGCGGTGGGGAAATTGATGAGCTGGCTAGCGGGTACGAATCCGCGAAGTGATCGCCATTCTACAAGTAATCCCCCACGATTGTAGCCGATAACATGCAATGACAGTGCTTCGTCATCATTAGTGATGCGCTCAATCTCTGTCCAATCTTCATCAATCGCATCGAATTCTTCAACTGTTTGATAGTCGTGGTTTGCGTCCTCATCAAATGATAATTGATGTTCGTTATCATTTACTGATTCATTACTTAGAGATTGCACAAATTCGCCTTCAGCCAGCAGAGATTCCCAATATCCCTCTTCTAAAGTTGGTTGTTGTTGTTGATATTCCTGTCGATGTAAATCCGTAGACATGTTTCCCCCGTTTAACACTAAAATGTAACAATGTAGTTGAATCCCTAAATTGTCGAATCTTTCCCCTCGTCGTTGGTCATTATAGGTATTTACAGGTGGTATTGTCAAACGGAAGCGTGGATTGTGTCTCTGTGTACTATGAACTTGTATGGGCGTTTTGTTCAGCTTCTAAGATATGATCTGCAACGGCTTCAATCGCGATGTTTTGTTTACGGTAAAGTGTCGCTTCAGCAAGATACAAGCGTCGTGCTGTTTCTCTTGCCTTCTTTTTTTCAATAAAGCGCAGGTTAAGAATGTTATATAATGTCCATTCAGGGCTACGCATATCACGTTCGCCTTCAGGACGTAACGCTTCAATGGCATCTTTGAGCACATCTCGCAACGCATTAACCTCTGTATTATCTGTTTGTTCTGCATGTGTGTGGACGATGTCAAATTCAATAAGTCGGCTTCGGGTGAGTCCGGGACCGCCCCAATAATGGCGTAATGCAGCGCGTACTTGTTCAATCACATGATCTCTATCCGGTAAGTTGGTTTTACGTATTTGCACGGTTCTTGCCGGAAGATATTCAATATCCGCAATTTGCCCCCGTGTGATTGAAATTTGTGGGAGTAAACCTTCCAACGCAGCATAGATTTCCGATTGTAAAAAGATGTCATCCAATGCTTGCTCAATCCGTACAATACTCTGTGACAGAACTTGTGTCTCTGTGCTCTCTAATTCGATTGCTTCCGACTCTGCTTCAATGCCCATAAATCCAATAGTTGGTGTTGCCATTGAATCATCAACGGTATTGATGCGTTTACTACTGAGTGGAAGAATCCAAAAATCGTGCCATTTATGATGGCTAAGTACGTCACTTTGATTTTGTGACAAATCAAGAATGGATGAAATCTCGTCTTTTTCAAGTTCAAGAATTTCATTTGTGAAAGGTATTTGCCCGACAGATTGCAAGATTTCAGGATTTTGCTCAAATGTTACGACAAAAGCGCGGTTAACACGTAAATAATCACAGATTGATTCTAGAGCCGCACCGATGACTTGAATTAGATCGCCTCTTAGTAGATATTTGTCACTAAGTTCTTGTAATTTGAGGGTTTGATCATCCTCTTGATCTGAATAGATTAGCCGTCGTTCGAGCCATGGTAAATTGAGGTCAATCATCCATTGCCACAAAAGAATAATAGCAACAGTGGCGAACGGCATAAACATATGTCCGGGTAGACCAAGTGTGTTGCTTGTCGGGTCTGTAAAAGTCATGATGAATAACGCTAATAGACCGGTTGCCGGACCACGAAGCATAAAGCGTAGTAGTTCAGTTTTTACGACACGTTCTGGAACATCTGAACCAAAATACGATAACGGAAAGGCAAGAAAAAGAATCATCAAGACAACAATAAAGTTAGCGAGATTAACTAATGCCAGCGCCGGAAGCGTAAATTCTTGACCCGGGCCCAGCAATACTGAATAGGGTAATATTCCAATAGCAGGGGTTAGCAAGGCAAATTCAAGATAACCCATTCTACGTTTCGTGCTACGGGTTCTGCATCGTCTTCGCGCACGTTCAACATTTAGAAGCGCAATTCCATTAACAATTACAAAAAAGAGACCATAAATGGGAAACACGGTTCCAGCACGTAAACTGATGTTTTCGTCTACTGCAATGGGTTCTATCAAAACATCGGTGAATGCGGCAAGCAACAAAAAGCATGCGGCGATAAGATAGAGTATTCGGACAACGCGCCGTCTTCTACCACGAGATGGTAAGCCTGTGGTGGCTAATAGTGCATCTGATAAGTGAAAGGTGGCGGCAGGAATGAATGCAATACCCAGCCATTGCAATCGTAAGAGTGCTTCACGAGTGCCTGCACCGGGATTGAGTGATACAAGGACATCGCAGACATAGACGACTGTGACACAGCCCAAAACAATACCCGAAGCACGTGCGACACGGTCGCTGAGATTACGTGTAAGGTTATAAAGGAGGAGTGAAAAAGCGATTATGACAATTGTTGCGGCGAGCGTCTCGTTTAATAAGCTCAACGCATCGAGTAAGAATTCATCCATTGACAACCGACGTCCCCTATACGCTCAGCGAAGTGACTGCCCAAAAAATACCGCAATATCCTGATTTGTAAAGTACTGATCGTTATAACCGCAAAATGAAAAACCAGCGTTCTGGATGAATGCAATCGCAGGATAGTTTTTAGTCTGTGTTTCAAGATGCATACGCGTTAAGGTTTTTTCCCGTGACCAACTTTTTGCGACATTCAACAGCCGCGTACCAATGCGCTTTCGGCGAATGTCACGATCAACAACAATATCCTGAATGATTGCTAGGCGATGTGCTGGAATCTGCCACATGACAAGATACCCAAGAAGCGTTGGTTCTTCTTTACCAATAGCAACAAGAAAACACTGCTCTGCGGTCAAGGCAAGTTTCAACCGTCTTTCGTCCTTGACGTATGTTACGTGCATCTCACGTGGCAGGTGTTCAGTCTTAAACAAAATCTGATGATTTTCTGCGCTTTTGTGTTGAATACTCATCTGCCATACGTAATCCGTTGTATAGGCGGAATCAATCGCAAGGCATTGGGGGATGTCACGTTGTAGACCATCTCTGATGACAAAGCTAAATGCACTCATAGGATTTATGCGAGGTAAGCATCTCCGAATGTACCACTCACGAGGATATTGACGCGTGGAGCGTTCGGATCAACATCTTTAGCTAAATAAATACCAGACTCATCCATTTCGTAACGCATTTCATCAACATTCACACCAAAGAAATGTCCTGCTTGTACGGTGATAGTAACGTTATAGCCTTCTGGCGTAACAACATGAATATTGCCGAGGGTTGAACGGAGGTGAATGGTACCAAAGGCTTCAGGCGGGGCAGTCAGTTGAATATCGCCGAACCCTGTGGCAATTAAACCGTCATGAATAATCATTTGTGATAAATCAAGAGTCACCTGACCAAGTGATGCACTGACGAGCACTTGCCATGGGAGATCGTTTGCAACCCCTACGCGCCAATCCGCCATTGAGAATAACGACGTTTTCTTGCGTAACATCTTCAAATGAGCATATGTTTGGTCGATTTGTAATGCTGGTCTGGAATTTGCGGCAAATTGCCCTGCGGTTAGCGCAAATTGATTATCTCGAAGGCGCAAGTCTTCTGGCAAGGCGCGGATTTCTACATCAATTTCACCACTACTGACTTCTAAGGTTGCGGATTCTACACTTCCGCGTGTGATACCAAAACGACGCACTTCTTCATCGATATTGATATCTCCACGAAGTAAAATTTGTGCGCCAATAACGACCAAAATTAGTGGCAATAATGCGGTTGCATTGAAGTCACCTAAAAGAAGGAAGTTATCTAGGAGCAGTATGCCCCCAACAATAATGAGAAGGAGCGCCCAAAGCATGGGCACTCCCTTTGTTGATCTACGCTGACGCAAGCCCAAAAGCTTATTCCTCGTAGAGATAGTCACGCAGGATAATGTGTGCGGATGATTGACGCAGACGATTCAACGCCTGTGCCTCAAGCTGACGCACACGTTCACGTGTGACACCGATTGTTTGACCGACTTCTTCCAGTGTGTACACACGACCATCTTCAAGACCATAACGCAAACGCAAAATTTGTGCTTCGCGCGGTGGTAGGCGATCAAGTGCCTGCTGAAGTTGTTCATGCAACAGATGTGTTGCCACTTCTTCTGCTGGAGCAGGGCTGTTTACATCTTCGACAAAATCGCCAAATGTAGAATCCCCTTCATCATCAATCGGTGTTTCAAGACTGACAGGGCGACGGGCAATTTCCAGTAGATTTTCCACCTTGTCAGGGGTGGTTTCCATGCCCTGTGCCAATTCTTCAATATTCGGGTCACGACCAAGCTCTTGCAAAAGCTGAAGCTGTACGCGACGCATACGATTCAGTTGGTCACCCATGTGAACCGGAACGCGAATGGTACGTCCCTGATCGGCAACAGCGCGACTTACTGCCTGACGAATCCACCAGGTAGCATAAGTGCTGAACTTATGACCACGCTGATACTCGAATTTGTTAGTCGCGCGGATCAACCCGATATTGCCTTCTTGAATGAGATCAAGGAAGGGTACTCCGCGCCCGATGTACTTTTTCGCAACACTGATGACAAGGCGAGCGTTTGCACGAATAAGATGTTCTTGTGCCATCTCACCATCTATGACGGTATCCTTGAGATCATAGATATCGTCGGGTGGCAACGCTTCTCCATGTTCTTCCAGATAGCTTTGCGCTTCCACTGCAGATTCCATGCGCTTGGCAAGGGATACTTCTTCCTCTGCCGTAAGCAAGGGGACGCGACCAGCCTCTTTCAGATACAATCCGACAACATCGTCTGTATCGAGTGCCTGCAAATAGCCCGCATCAGCGGTCAAATCACTATCGAAACGTAGCCGACCACTAGTGGCTTCTTCGTCGTCCTCTTCATCGTCGAGATTTTCATCATCGTTAAAGTTGTCTGCTACTGTTGGCGCTTCTTGTGTCATTTTTTCTGACTTATTAGAAGCGACATCAATACCAGCCTCTAGCAAGCTGTCCATCACATCATCAAGCATTGCAACATCACTCTCGATGTCCGGGAATACGGCAAGAATATCATCAAAGCTAAGAGCATTGCTTTGGTGTCTTGCTTTATCAATTAGTTGAGCTTGCAGTTGTTCTTTTGTTACCATTGTTTGAATAGTAGCTACCATAGCGTTACACACATAAAGCCCTGCTGAACCAGCAAGGCATTAACCTCGTCTACTCTGCCTGCACATTATGACGCAAAAGCGCACATATTACGATTTTTGTATTTCGATGTTATGTAGTACAGACGCTTATACTCCCAGTTAATAATCCCCGACACAAAGGACGGGGATGAGTTGTTTAAATGAGAAAGCGCCGTGCGCCATTGCTCAATATACAGTAACGTTACTATGCAAAGTTGTCAAGCAAATTGGTTAAATTCTTGTGTACTTTGTGAAAAATTGGGGGTTTTCTTAACTGTCTCTAAGGTGTAATGGAAGCACCATTAGGGTCGCTAGTTTCGGGTGGTTCTAGCACAAGTGATACTAGAAAGTCGATAGGAGAACGTTGCAAAACATAAAGTTGTTCACGATCATTAACAATGCCATAAAACTCCGGTCCAGTTTGCAAAGGATCGCCGATACCGACACTCAATTCACCATTGCTTGCTGTGACGACAGAAATTAAAAATTGCGGTGTCTCGCCGAAACCGTATTGTGTCATGTCACCATCGCTTGGTGGTGGAATCGTGCGTGTATAAGGCAAAAGTACGACCGTACGCGCTACCGATGTGCCCACATCGTTAGAAATGGGTTGATCTTCTTCTAACCATATCCATTGACCACTTGTCTCACGTGCAAAGGTTACAATTAAGTCTGTTTCAGGAAAAGACATTTGGATTGCAAGAATATCCAAAACGGAGAGATCAGGAAAAACGCGCGAAAATGCCGGGGCGGCGATAGGTGCTTGAGAATCATCTGATGACCTTTGATCTTGAAGATAAACTATAGTCGCTAATACAAGGAATATCATCAGCAGGATATAGATTCCCGTATTACGATTTCTCATCGTCTACTCCGGCGGAACCACACAAATACTCCTAAGAATAGAGCAATTGCAGGCATAATGACGGACGTGATAAAAGCGACACGATCAAGTTGTTGTCCGGT
>DAOTXB010000341.1:0-3143 GCA_034435575.1 Anaerolineae bacterium | reverse complement strand
AAGGTATGACCAATCAACTGATGCACATGGTCAAAGAGATTATAGCGGACGGCGATCTTACGCTAACGAAAGAGCAAATAATCGAGATCTTCCATACATTTGATACCTAAAACGTCTCTCAAATGCCCGGAATGACCTAATCAATTTTCGGCAATGACTTTGGTTGTGGGATCGACTTCAAAATTTCATCAATAATTGCGGCGGTGCGCTTGCTATATAACCACACCATCCCCGGCTTAACATCTGTTGAACAGATGACTGCCAGCGAGACAATGTAAGGCGCACCAAATTCGATAATATACACACCGAGTTGGTCACCTTCAAAATATGTAGAATGAAATTTGTTTTCATCAAGGATGCTCGCCAGCGAGTGTTGTGCATTATGGTCGATACTCAAGGCACGGGTGAGCAGTTGCAAATCATAGTCGTCCAACGTCCCTGCCGCACCAACCATGTTACCATCTGCATCAACCAGACCAACAAAACTAGACCGGACGTGACTCAACAGCCGGTTTAATTCATCGTTGATCTTCTTAAACTGGTTACGCCCCAGAACTAATGCCGCCGGTCGTGTGCGTGGGTCTAAACGACGGGCACGATCACGCGATTCTTCTACACGCGGTTGTTCATCCTGTGCAGGACGACCACGAAATAGACGTTTACTTTCCATCTGACGTTCGATCTGCATCAAAACGAAGGTCATATTCAGGGGCTTGTACAAATAATCCACCGCACCAAGCCGGAACACAGCAACCGCACTCTTAGCAGACAGATCATCATCAATGACAATCACACTTGCGTTGGGGCGCAACCCACCCACAACCGCGAGTAAATCCATCCCGCTAAGATCGGGTAATTCTGCTTCTGTTACGATCAAATCAAACTCAACCAGCAAAATTTCGCTCAATGCTTCTTCAAAACTGCTTGATTGATTGATGAGATAGCCACCAGCCATCTCTAGTGTATCTGTCAGGGAGGAACGTAATTCTTCATCTTTTGCAACAATCAGAATACGTTCTTTTTGCTTCGTAGCCACCATTATCGTCGACCTTCAATAATTTCATCATCAATAAGCACGCTTGTAACATATTGTACAAAGAGTGGCTCTAACGTGATTAGTTGAATAAGAACATCATTGTAACTAATGATACCATGAATATAGTTTCTTGCAGATGCGGAGAGTGTCATTTTACGTTTTGGCAGATACTCAACCTGTCTAATAGAGTCAACCACTAACCCCACGCGCTGGTCTTTCACCTGCCCGACGATAAACAACATTGACGCATCTACCGGTTTTGGATCAGCATCCGTGAATACCTGACGCAGATCCAACATCGGCAAAATTTCCCCGTGTCGATTCACAACACCGATCACAGTAGGGTCTTCTGAAGGTGTGGTAATAACCGTCACCATAGATGCGACCTCAAGCACACGATCAATCGCAAGCCCATAACATTGTTCGCCAATATAAAAGGTTAAAACCGGCAATGTATTGTTGTTAGTCGCCGTCATCGTTGAGTTTCGCCTGTGCCCGCGTTCCATCCAGCCACATCACCACGAGGATTGTCGGCGGGTCTTCGCCGATAAGTAAAATTTCATCCACTAAATCACCCAATTTTGAGCGCAATGCAACCAGAATATTGTTGGAAGATACACCGGTTAACCAGGGGGTTTCGCTAGAAATCTGTAGACCAATCTTTAAACCATTCACCACACCATTCATATTGATTGTGTGGGCATCACCGGTTTTTAAGACCAGTTCGGCAAGAGTCGCGGCGGCAGTCGCCAATTGTGCGCGATGGGCAGGGGTAAACCCCAGCAAACTAGACGCACGTCGGGCGGTATCACGCACGATCATAATATCCATACTGTCCTCCACGTTCACCTTCATTATGGGTGGACGCATGTTGTAAGGACCTGTTGTTGGTGCCATTTCCCCTGCCTCAATCCGTTGGTTACTTATTCAAGAATACCAAGTTCTTGCAATGTACTTATCAAATGCTCAGAAGCGAAAATATCCTTCGGGATATAATCATCTGCCCCGGCACGCAGACCAGACATCGTCGCTTTAGGTCCGGCTTTTTCTGTAAGCATAATCACCGGTATGTCTTGAGTTGCGGGGTTGCGCTTAAGGCGACGACAAACCTGAAACCCGTCCATCGTCGGTAGTTTTACATCAAGCACAACGAGTGCCGGCGGGTTATCCAGCGCATCACGAATACCCTCCGGACCATCATATGCCACACGAACACGCAGACCAACACTTTCCAGTGTTTCTTTGATCTGTGCCGCCTGGGTTTTACTGTCTTCTACAAGTAGCACTTCTAAAGCCATAACACGTCCTATCTATGGCTAGTTTACACCAGATCCAATATTACTGTCGAAAGATTTGCTAATGGAAGCACCTGATCTACCGCGCCACGATCTATCGCCGCGCCAGGCATACCAAATACTATCGAGGTCTTTTCATCCTGGGCAATAGTACGCGCACCTACCTGACGCATTGCCAGTAAGCCAGACGCACCATCATCGCCCATCCCTGTTAAAATTACACCAATCGCTGATTTACCGCATGTTTCAGCTACCGATTCAAATAATACATCTACCGAAGGAAAATATTTGTACTTGCCCTGTTCTTTAAGTAACACAGTGACTAATTTCCCCCGCCGTCGTTCGATCCGTAAATGTGCTTTTCCGGGTGATAAGTGTACCACACCCGCCTCTAAAACTCCCTCATGCCTGGCAATCTTCACAGGCAATGGTGTTGATTTCTCCAGCCAGTGTGCCAGCCCGACTATGAACTCATGTGGCATATGTTGAACGATCACAACCGGAATTTTTAATGATGCCGGCAAATTGCTGAGTATATGGTTCAAAGCACTGGGACCACCGGCGCTTGCTCCCACAACAATCAGTTCAGGATGACGAAAGGAAGCCCGTACCGCTTTGCTCTCTACTGTGTCCAATAAGCGTAACTTCGACGTATTACCACTACCACGCCGGACAACACTTACTTTAGACATCGCTTTGAGCGTTTTCGCCAATTGGCGATACTTATCCTCAAAAGCAGGGTCACTGCGCGAAGGTGGTTTTTCTACCACAGCCAACGCGCCGGCTTCCAAAGCATTAAAAGAGAGTTCAAT